>CALPLL020000006.1 GCA_943324395.2 Rhizobium sp. Q54 | reverse complement strand
GGTATACAAATACTAATTACATTTTCTTCAGTGAAACCATTTTCTTTCAAGAAAGTAGAATCTTTAAAAATTTTCATCAATGAAATACTATCGGCTTCTATTTGAGAGCCTACCCTTCCAACCACATTTTCTATGCGTTCCTGATTGTTAAAAGATAGTTTTACTGGAATATTGTTACGTAAAGCGGTAATCAATTCGAAGTTATTCATTCCTTTTTTGAATAAAAAACGTCCAGATTTTACATTTTGAATATACGATCTTTTGGAGGCTACCATTTCAAACTTCTCCATATTATCAATGTATGGAGTAATGATCATTTTTACCTCTTCATAATTTGCGTCGGTAGGGATGTGAACGTAAAGCTCATTTTCAGTGAATTTAGTATTTTTAGAAAATATATCGCCATATAATTTAATACCGTAAATTAACAATGCAGCGATTAAAACGACTGAAACTATTGTAATTGTTTTTTTTAAGTTCAAAATATATATTTTAAAATTTGTTATTTATTAATTGGTACATAGATTCGTCTTTGTATTTTCCATTTACCAAATTCCATTCCTTTTTTATTCCAATATTTACAAATCCAAATTTAGTAAAAAGTCGGATACTAGCCTCGTTTTCTGACGCTATATTTGCATACAATTGATGCAAGTTCAAATTTCTAAAGGTGTATTTTATCAATAAATCCAATGCCTCAGTCCCAACGCCTTGACTTCTATTTTCAGAGTCTTTAATTAGAATTCCTATTCCAGCGCGATTATTTTTAGGATCAAATTCAAAAATATCAATCAATCCAATTGCAGCATCATCATTGAAATTACAAATTGCAAGTCGCAATTGTTTGGCTTCATAAATATCCTGATTGGCATTTTCAAGGTACTGACGAATTAAAAAACGGCTATAAGGTGTTTGAGTATGACTCACTTCCCAAACCAATTCGTCATTTTCAACAGCATAAATAAACTCTAAATCATTAGGTTCCAATGCTCGTAAATAAATAGTTTTTCCCTTTAAAGTGATCAAATTATAGCTATTAAATATTAATTTTTCCTTGAAACACAAAAGTTGCAGGACCTTTTAAAATCACATTAGAATAAAGTGAATCATTTTTATCAAATGAAACTTCTAATTTTCCTCCTTGAACATTTATTATAATAGAATTAGAATTGGTTTTTCCTATAAAATTCATTGCAATTGCAACCGCTGTAGCACCAGTTCCGCAAGATAAAGTTTCATCTTCAACTCCCCTTTCGTAAGTTCGAATTGAAAATGTATCTTCATTTATTTGTTCAACAAAATTAACATTGGCACCAGCCGAACCATATAAAGTACCGTATCGAATTGCTGCCCCTTCAGTTTTTACTTCTACTTTGGAAATAGTAGAAACCATTTCGATATGATGCGGCGAACCGGTATTTAAAAAGGTATAGTTAATTTCACTTTTAATCGAATCAACGTCTTTCATTTGTAAAGAAACCGAATTGTCTTCAGAAATAGTAGCATGATGCAAGCCATCAATTGCCATAAACGCAGCTTTATTTTCTATAATATTGAGTTTTTTTGCGAACGCTACTAAACATCTTCCTCCATTCCCACACATGGAACTTTGATTTCCATCAGAATTAAAATAGACCATTTTGAAATTAGATTTAGAATCATTTTCTAATAAAATCAGTCCATCAGCACCAACTCCATATCTTCTATCACATAAATGAGCAATTAATTTCACATCATTTTTTGGAAAAAAGTCGTTGCGATTATCAATCATCACAAAATCATTGCCGGTACCTTCGTATTTGTCAAAGTTGATTTCCATAATTTATTTCGTTGTTACAAAAGTACAAACTATTAATGAAAAGTTAATCATTGTTAAACGAGCGTTAAACTCTTTTTTTTAATAATCAACTTTTTTAATTTTACTATAAATAAATTAAATAACTATGAAAAATTTCTCAAATCTATTCTTAGTATCACTGTTAAGCGGTGCTACTACCCTTGGAGCCTACAAATTATTATTTGATAGTAACGGCTATTTTTCAAAAAATAGAAATGCTATAGTTACACTTGCTCCAAATAATTATGGTAAAACCGTTGGATTATCATCGGAAGCTGTAGATTTTACTGAAGCGGCAGACAAATCGGTTCACACGGTAGTTCACGTAAAAAATGTTTCTTACACATCGATTTCAAATCCAATAATGGAATTTTTTTACGGATATAAAGGAGCGCAACAACAAGAACAAATTGGCACTGGATCTGGAGTAATCATCTCAGAAGACGGTTATATCGTTACCAATAATCACGTGGTAAAAGACGCTTCAGAAATTGAAATTACATTAAATAATAAAAAATCTTACAAAGCTAAATTGGTTGGAACCGATTCAAAAATGGATATTGCTTTATTGAAAATTGATGCCGATGAAAAACTTCCTTATTCAACATTTGCAGATTCAGATTTAGTAAAAGTGGGAGAATGGGTTTTAGCTGTTGGAAATCCATATAACCTAACTTCAACTGTTACCGCAGGTATTGTGTCTGCCAAAGCAAGAAATTTAGACACTTCAGGCATTCAATCTTTTATTCAAACAGATGCTGCGGTTAATCCTGGAAACAGTGGAGGCGCATTGGTGAATACCCGTGGTGAATTAATTGGAATAAACACCATGATTTCGTCACAAACTGGTTCTTATGTAGGATATTCTTTTGCAATACCTTCCAATATTACTCGAAAAATTATTGAGGACATCATGGAATTTGGAAATGTACAAAGAGGAATTTTAGGTGTTGAAGGAGGAGAATTAAACAGTGCCACTTCAAAAGAATTGGGCGTAAAAGAAACAGAAGGGTTTTATATTAAACGAGTGAATAAAAATACAGGGGCTGAAAAATCGGGATTAATCAAAGGAGATATTATTAAAAAAATTGACACACAAATAGTAACTTCTTATGCTGAATTGAATGGATACATAAGTACTAAAAGACCTAATGATCAGGTTCAAGTTACCATTATTAGAAATAACAAAACGATAATAATTCCAGTTACATTGACTAAAAGTGACGTAATAAATACTCAATTCAAAGGCTTGGATTTAGAAAATATAAACGCTACCGATAAGAAGAAATTTAGAATTAGCTATGGTGTTAAAATCAAAGAAATTAATAATGAAAAATTGAGTGCTTACGCAAATGACCTTAAGGGGGGAATAATATTGAGTATTGGAAATATTAAAGCCATTGATGTAGAAACTGTTTCAAAAGCACTTTCCAATTTAGATGAAAACCAAGCAGTTCAAATTGAAATGCTCACGACAAACGGACAAGTAATCCGCTTAATTTTATAGAATACCATCTTATTTAGTTTTAAAAAGCCGATTTTAATTAATCGGCTTTTTTATACTATAATTCAGGGAATTAAATTTCTTTTTTCATAAGATAATAAATCGGGATTCCAATTAACATAATCAATACACCCCAACCACAAGTGCTGGTTTTTGTAACTAATAAAGCAGCACAAATAGCTGTTGCAATAATGATATATAAGAATGGTAAAAATGGATATCCAAAAGCTTTATAAGGTCTTTCTGCATCTGGCATTTTCTTACGAAGAATAAAAATACCATAGATAGTTAAGATATAAAATATAAGAACAATGATTACAACAAAGTCTAATAAATCACCATATTTACCTGTTAAGCACAAAGCTGAAGCCCAAATACATTGTGCCCATAAAGACCAAGAAGGCACACTTGACTCATTTAAAATAGCAGCTTTTTTGAAGAATAAACCGTCTTTCGCCATAGTATAATAAACTCTTGCTCCTGCCATTATCAATCCATTATTACATGCAAATGTGGAAATCATTATCATTAAAGCAATAATTACAGTTCCAGAAGCCCCAAAAATATTTTGCGAAGCGACCACCGCTACCCTATCAGATTCAGCAGTTGCAATTCCTTGAAGTGGAACTACAGCTAGATACATTAAGTTGGCTAATATGTAAATAAAACTTACAATAAGCGTTCCTAAGAACAAACTCAACCCTACATTTCGCTTAGGATTTTTAATTTCACCAGCAATAAAAGTCACACCATTCCAGGCATCGCTAGAAAAAATTGAACCCACCAAAGCAGCTGAAACTGCAGCAATTAAAGCCATCCCACCTATCGGTAACCACGAGTTAGTATCAACAGCATACGATTTTACAGCCCAGGCATCGGCCCAATTGGCATTCCAAATTTCAGTTTTCGCGCCCAAGGCAAATCCAAAAATAACAAGTCCTGCTAGAGACAGAATTTTAATTATTGTCAAAACAGTTTGCAGAATTTTACTGTTTTTAACTCCGCGACTATTGATATAGGTAAGTAAAACAATGGTAATTATTGATACTATTTGAGCGGCATGTAGTTGGAAATTTCCTATTTCAAAAATGACATTTTTTTCACTTAAAGGTGGATATAAATAGGCTGCAAATTTTGAAAATGCAACTCCTACGGCAGCAATTGTACCAGTTTGAATTACTGCAAAAAAGCTCCAACCGTATAAAAACCCTATTAATTTTCCGTAAGCTTCTTTCAAATAAACGTATTGACCGCCGGCTTTGGGAAACATGGCACTCAATTCGCCATAACTCACCGCGGCTACTATTGTAAGCAAGGCTGTAAGTCCCCAAATCGCAATTAGCCATCCTGCAGAACCCACTTGGCGAACCATATCAGAACTTACAATAAATATTCCTGAGCCTATCATGGATCCCACAACAAGCATTGTTCCATCTAATAAACCTAATTCTCTTTTAAAATCTTCGGGATTGTTGTCTTGCATAATTTTGGTTTTTGGTTTGGTTAAAGATATAATTTTTAATGAAGTAAGCAAAAATTTACATCTCAGTTTTAATTGCAAAAGCTGTAAAACAAAAAACGCACTGTTTTCACAGCGCGTTTTTAATAGGATAAAAAAAATTTATGCTTTACCAGCGGCAATTAAGTTTAATGCTGAACCAGCTACAAACCAACCAATTTGGCTATCATTATAGGTGTGATTAGCTAAAACCACATCCTTAGAACCGTCTTCGTGAGCGAATTCAATAGATAATGGTTTGCCTGGAGCAAAATCAACTAAATCTAAGAAATTGATAGTATCATTTTCTTGAATTTTATCATAGTCAGCTTCATTTGCAAAAGTCAACGCTAACATACCTTGTTTTTTCAAATTAGTTTCGTGAATACGAGCAAAAGATTTTACCAATACCGCTTTAACACCTAGGAAACGAGGTTCCATAGCAGCGTGTTCTCTTGAAGAACCTTCCCCATAATTTTGATCGCCCACCACAATACTTGGTACACCAGCAGCTTTGTAAGCCCTTGCTACAGCAGGAACTGTTTCATAGGTACCAGTTAATTGATTTTTAACTTTATTGGCTTCTTGATTGTACGCATTTACAGCACCAATCAACATATTATTAGAAATATTATCTAAATGTCCACGGAATCTTAACCATGGTCCAGCCATAGAAATATGATCGGTGGTACATTTACCGAATGCTTTGATTAATAATTTTGCACCTGTATAATTATTTCCATCCCAAGCATCAAATGGTGCTAATAATTGTAATCTATCTGAAGTTTCAGAAACTGCAACTACTACTCCACTTCCATCAGCTGCTGGAGCTTGAAATCCATTATCATCAACAGCAAAACCTCTTTTTGGTAACTCATCACCATTAGGAGGAAGTAATTTTACCGCTTCCCCTTTGTCATTTAATAAAGTATCTGTAATTGGATTAAAAGATAAATCTCCTGATATTGCTAATGCAGCAACCATTTCTGGTGAAGTTACAAAGGCATGCGTATTCGGATTTCCGTCGGCACGCTTAGAAAAGTTTCGGTTAAACGAGTGTACAATTGTATTTTTTTCTCCTTTATCAGCACCTTCTCTATCCCACTGACCGATACATGGTCCGCAGGCGTTGGTAAAAACTTTAGTTCCCATTTTTTCAAAAGTAGCTATAATTCCATCTCTTTCGATGGTATATCTAATTTGCTCAGAACCTGGATTAATTCCGAATTCTGCTTTTGGAGAAATTCCGTGAGCAACAGCTTGTTCTACAATTGAGGCTGCGCGAGCCATATCCTCATAAGAAGAGTTGGTACAAGAGCCTATTAATCCCCATTCAACTTTTAAAGGCCAGCCATTTTTAGCCGCTTCTTCTTTCATTTTAGAAACAGGAGTTCCTCTATCTGGTGTAAAAGGCCCATTGATATAAGGCTCTAATTCACTTAAGTTAATTTCAATTAATTGATCAAAATATTTTTCTGGATTGGCATATACTTCAGCATCTCCGGTTAGATAATCGGACACTTTATCAGCTGCATCAACTACATCTTGACGACCAGTTGCCGCTAAATATCTTCTCATTGAATCATCATAACCAAAAGTAGAAGTGGTTGCACCAATTTCAGCACCCATGTTACAAATGGTCCCTTTTCCAGTACAAGACATATTAGTTGCACCTTCACCAAAATATTCAACAATTGCTCCAGTTCCACCTTTAACGGTAAGGATATCAGCCACTTTAAGTATTACATCTTTTGGAGCAGTCCAACCGTTTAATTTTCCTGTAAGTTTAACTCCTATTAATTTTGGAAATTTTAATTCCCATGACATTCCTGACATTACATCAACAGCATCAGCACCACCAACACCTATTGCAAGCATACCTAAACCACCTGCATTCACAGTATGTGAATCGGTACCAATCATCATTCCACCAGGAAATGCATAATTTTCTAAAACAATTTGGTGAATAATTCCTGATCCTGGCTTCCAAAATCCAATTCCGTATTTATTAGAAACAGATGATAAGAAATCAAAAACTTCTTTCGATTGAGAATTTGCAACAGCTAAATCAGTTGAAGCACCCACTTTGGCCTGGATTAAGTGATCACAATGCACCGTTGTTGGAACTGCAACCGTTTTCTTCCCAGCATGCATGAATTGCAATAAAGCCATTTGAGCAGTGGCATCTTGACAAGCAACACGATCTGGAGCGAAGTCAACATAGTCAACTCCATTTTTAAAAGCTTGAGAAGGAGTTCCTTCCCAAAGATGCGTATATAAAATTTTCTCAGTTAAAGTTAATGGTCTTCCAACAATTTCTCTCGCTTTATCTACACGAGAAGGCATATTGCTGTATACCTTTTTTATCATTTCTATATCAAAAGCCATAGTAATCTATATTAGTTTATTAAGAATACAAATTTAAACAATTCCAATTAATATTAAAGATATTTTAATAAAACTACGATTTGAACTGATTATTATTTAAAATATAGTATTAAAAAGGTATTTTTTTAAGATAAAAGTAAAATAACAATAAAATATTGTCTAATTAATAATTATTAACGTGATTTTTATGAAATTCGAAATTACCGTTAAACGAAAATACCTCAAATCTTTCCTGAAGATTTGAGGTGTTTTATATAAAAATACTGTTTTTATAATAAAGAATCGATGATTTTTTCAATCGAAATTCCTTCGGCATCTGCTTTGTAATTTTTTACAACACGGTGTCTTAAAATTCCGATAGCAACCGCTTTTACATCTTCAATATCTGGTGAAAACTTACCATTGAAAGCAGCATTTGCTTTAGCAGCTAAAATTAAATTTTGCGACGCTCTAGGTCCAGCACCCCAATCTATATAATTTTTAACAAAATCATTCGAAAGTGAATTATCAGGTCTTGTTTTACTAACTAAAGTAACTGCATATTCAACTACATTATCGGCTACAGGAATTCTTCTAATTAACTGTTGGAAATCGATAATTTCTTGAGAATTAAATAAAGGATTTACGGTAATATCTGAATTTGAAGTCGTATTTTTTACCACTTGAACTTCCTCATCAAAAGTTGGATAATCTAATTTTATAGAAAACATAAAACGGTCTAATTGTGCTTCTGGCAAAGGATAAGTTCCTTCCTGCTCAATTGGATTTTGCGTTGCTAAAACAAAATAAGGTAAATCTAATTTATAGTTGTGACCAGCAATAGTAACGGCTCTTTCTTGCATGGCTTCTAATAATGCAGCTTGAGTTTTTGGAGGAGTTCTGTTAATCTCATCTGCTAAAATGATATTAGAAAAAATAGGTCCTTTTAAAAACTTAAACTGCCTATTTTCATCCAAAATTTCACTTCCTAAAATATCAGAAGGCATTAAATCCGGGGTAAACTGAATGCGTTTAAAATCCAATCCTAAAGCTTGAGAAATGGTATTAACCATTAATGTTTTTGCTAAACCTGGCACACCAACCAATAGTGCGTGTCCGCCCGAAAAAATACTCAATACAATTTGATCAACCACTTCTTCTTGACCAACAATTATTTTTGCAATTTCTTTCTTAAGATCAATCCTTTTTTGGACTAATTTATTTATTTCGGCTACGTCAGACATTTTTTATTTTTTAAGAATTTAGAGGTGTATTATAAACTCTGATTGAATAGGATCCTATTTTTTTAACCAGTTATTTGTAAAAACGCAATCTCTGTATTCCCCATTTATTTTGATGAAAGTTTCTTTAATTTTCTCTTCAAACCATTTTCCAATAGCTCTAATTTGTTTTTCTTTTAAAGCAAGATTTTTAATTTTGATATAATCTTTTGCATAATCAGCAGTATGCTCATTAATTCTATTGGTAACTGTTAACAGCTTGAATTTCTTTTTACCTGTTTGATCTTCTTCTCCCAATGGAGCTGAAACTTCACCTTCTTTTAAATTTGAAACATTTGCATATAAAGTCGGGTCCATTTTAGTCAATTCAAAACGAGTATCTTGTGTTTTAGGATTAATTAAAACACCTCCATTTGCTTTCGTTTCTTTTTCATCAGATAATGTTCTAGCCGCTTCCGCAAATGTGATTTCCTTATCTTGAATTCTCTTTTTGATCAAAGTGATTTTCTCTTTTGCTGCTTTTAGAGATTCATCAGAAACCTTAGGCGTTAACAAAATGTGACGCAAATCAATTTCTTGCCCTCTAATTTTTTCTACGTAAATAATATGGAAACCAAATTCAGTTTCAAAAGGATCTGAAATTTCTCCTTCTGCAAGGCTAAATGCAACATCTTTAAATTCTTTTACAAATGGTGTTTTTCTTGTCATTTTATAAAAACCACCCGATGATCGTGAACCTGGATCTTCAGAATACAAAACTGCTTTACTAAAAAAACTAGCACCACCTTGAATTTCCTTTTTAAACCCTTTGAGTTTATCGATTACTTTTTGCTTTTCTTCCTCTGTAATTTTTGGGGTGATTACAATTTGGGAGACTTCCATTTCAGATCCAAAAACAGGCAATTCCGTAAAAGGGATTTTCTTGAAAAAGGTTCGTACTTCCTCAGGAGTTACTTCTACGGCATCAACAATCTTCTTTTGCATGTCCTCAGACAACTTGTTTTCTTTAAGAATATCAAAGAAATAGGTTTTAAATTCTTCCTCGGTATTTTTTTTATAATATTGAATTACCTTATCCATAGAGCCTATTTGCTCCACCATATAGTTTATTCTATCGTCCATCATCTTCTTTACTTCATCATCCTTAACAATAATACTGTCTTGAATAGCCTGATGTGCATATAATTTATCTTCCAATAATTTACCCAACATTTGACATCTTGTAATGTCTTTAATTGAATTACCTTGGCTTGAAATTTCTAAATACGCTTTGTCGATATCAGAATCTAAGACCATATAATCTCCAACAGTCGCAATAATTCCATCTACTTTTTGACGAGATTGTGGAAATTTAACTTTAACGGAATCAGCTGGTTTTTCTTTAATTATTTCTTGAGCATTGGCAAGAAAAGCCACGAAAGAAAAAAGAACTATTAAAGCCGTTTTTGTATTTAAAAATCTTCTGTTTGTTTTATTTAATGTCATCATCCTCTAATTCTATTCGCTATTGTTATTTATTTTAAATACTTTTTTTACCCTCAGGCTAATAATTATGGTTTCAATTGTTTTTTTACACTTTCAAAAACTGATTGATTCACTTCAACTTTAAATTCGTTTTTTAGGTCTTTAACCCAGTTTTCTTCTAAATATTGTTGGTAATCATTAATTGCTTTGCCTTTGCATTCTTCCAGTGTTTTAGGACCTGAAGGTAAAGTTTTATTTACTTTAGTTACAAAATAATACTCGCCTTCTTTAATTATATCAGAAATTCCTGTTTCAAATTTTAAATTTTTTGGCAATGCATCATTTCCTTCTTCAAAAACACCCACTTTTGACATAATATTTACTGCGCCGTCTTTTACATTTAATTTTTCTTTGATAAAATCAACCGTTTTTTCATTTTTCAAATATTTAGCTGCTTTCTTAATAACGTCTTCATTAGTCGAAGAAAGTATTGTAACATCCAAACGATTTTTCCATTGATAATTTTGAAGATTTTTATCATAAAATGATTTCAAACCTAGAGTATCTGTTTTTGATTTATTCCAAATTTCTTTTTCCATTAAATCAAAAAGCAGCAATCCATCTCGGTATTCATCCATAACCGCTGAAAACTCAGAAAATTCTATTTCTAAATTATCATCATAATATTGAGATAATTCCTGGTCTAAATAGCTTTCATAAAATTTATTAACCAATTTAGATAACGGTTTCAATGTGTTTTTGGTTTTTTGTTGCTCTTTTACATAAGTTAAAAAAGAAGCACCTGTAATCGATTTTGATGAGTTAATTGTTACCAAGTTTTTATTATACGATTTTAAATCAGCTGGTGTATCCCATTTTCCTTCGTAAAAATTTTCTGTGACTAATTTAGAAATAACAGCATAGAATTTATTATCTCTTTTAATAGTGTATTTTTTTCTTAATTTTTCATTCATAGATGCAGTAATCAATCTTGAACGATCGTCTTTACTCACTTTTGATTCTAAATCAGAACGCATTTCATCAAGTGTTTTTACTGAAAATTTATCAATTAATTTAACAATGTGCCATCCATATTGACTTTTAAATGGTTCGGAAACTGGATTTTCTTTTGTTAAATTAAAAGCTACATTTTCAAATTCTTCAGAACTCAATTGGCCTGAGCCAAATCTATTTAACACCCCTCCTTTTGAAGAAGACGATTTATCTTCTGAGAATTGTTTGGCTAAATCCTCGAATTTTTCACCTTGCTGCAATTTCTTATAAATATCTTGAATTGTATTTTTCCCTTTGTCAGCATCTTCTTTATTTTCAGGGGTTGCAGGTGGGTTCATAATCATAATGTGAGCTACGATTAAATCACCTCTGTTATCACGAACATCATCAACTTTAATCAAATGATAACCAAATCGGGTACGAACTGGATTTGAAATGCTTCCTTTTGGTGTTTTATAAGCACCTGTTTCAAAAGCATAAACCATTCTAAAAGCGGTAAAATAGCCTAAATCTCCTTTGTTGTCTTTAGCAGATGGATCTTGCGAAAATTCAGTAGCCAATTTTCCGAAATCTTCACCAGCAATGGCTCTTTTACGAACTTCTAAGGCTTGTTTATAAACTTTTAAAGTGTCTTCTGGAGCTGCATTTTCATCTACAGAAAAAAGTATATGGGAAGCTTTTATTTCTGTTAAGAACCTTTTATAGCCTTCTTCTACTAATTCCTTAGTCACTTTTGAATCGGAAGTATAGTTTTTTGAAAGTTGGCCTCTATATGATTTCAACTCATTTTGATATGCAGTACCGTCTTGAAGTCCTAATTTATATGCTTTATTGATTTTTAATTTATATCCTACAAATAATTCAAGGTACTGATTTAAATCTTTTTGAGACTCATCTTTAACTAGATCAAGGTTTTTCTTATAAACTCTGGAAAATTCATCGGTATAATAGGGCTTATTGTCAATAGTAAATAAAACTTCTTTGTTACTATTTTGAGCAAATCCAATTAAATTTAGAGATAATAAAAGTCCAAAAAATAAATGTTTCATTTTCATTTAAAATAATATTTAACTTAATATTTTATTAGCTATCGCTAGTTATAAATTGCAACTCACAAAAATAACAATTCAATTACATTATACAACTATCACAGATACTATTAACATAAATTTATTAACATAAATTCATTTAATAATAGAGTCTTTACTCAGTTATAGAAATATTTGTTGAATAAATAGTATTTTTGCAATCCATTTACAAAACATATGAGCTTTTTAAAAGAAATTGAAAGAAGAAGAACTTTCGGGATAATATCACACCCTGATGCAGGGAAAACGACCTTAACAGAGAAACTATTGCTTTTTGGTGGTGCAATTCAGGAAGCTGGTGCCGTTAAAAATAATAAAATTAAAAAAGGGGCAACTTCCGATTTTATGGAAATTGAACGTCAAAGGGGGATTTCTGTATCCACATCAGTATTGGCATTTAATTACAATGATAAAAAAATCAATATTCTTGATACTCCTGGACACAAAGATTTTGCTGAAGATACTTTCAGAACTTTAACTGCTGTAGATAGCGTTATTGTAGTTATTGACGTAGCAAAAGGGGTTGAAGAGCAAACAGAAAAATTAGTTTCTGTATGTAGAATGCGAAATATTCCAATTATAGTTTTCATCAATAAATTAGATAGAGAAGGAAAAGACGCTTTCGATTTAATGGATGAAGTGGAGCAAAAATTAGGATTATCAGTTACGCCTTTAAGTTTTCCGATTGGAATGGGTTATGATTTTCAAGGAATTTATAATCTTTGGGAACAAAACATCAATCTTTTTAGTGGCGATAGTCGAAAAAATATTGAAGAAACTATAGCTTTTTCAGATGTTAAAAGCCCTGAATTAGAAAAAATTATTGGTCAAAAACCTGCGGACCGACTTCGTGAAGAATTAGAATTAATTGATGAAGTTTATCCTAAATTTAATAGGGAAGATTATTTAAATGGAAAATTACAACCTGTTTTTTTTGGATCAGCTTTGAATAATTTTGGTGTTAGAGAACTTTTAGATTGTTTCGTAGAAATTGCTCCATCGCCTAGACCAAAAGATTCAGAAACTAGGTTGGTAGATCCAAAGGAAGGAAAAATGACGGGATTTGTATTTAAAATTCACGCTAATATGGATCCTAAACACCGTGATAGATTAGCGTTTATTAAGATAGTATCAGGTACATTTGAAAGAAACAAACCGTATTATCATGTTCGCCAAAAGAAAAATTTAAAATTTTCAAGTCCAAATGCTTTTTTTGCTGAGAAAAAGGAAATTGTAGATATTTCATACCCTGGCGATATCGTAGGATTACATGATACCGGTAATTTTAAAATTGGAGACACCTTAACCGAAGGAGAAATTATGAGTTTCAAAGGAATTCCTAGTTTCTCACCTGAGCATTTTAGATATATTAATAATGCCGATCCAATGAAAGCGAAACAATTGGACAAAGGGGTGGATCAATTAATGGATGAAGGTGTTGCGCAATTATTTACCCTTGAAATGAACAATAGAAAAATAATTGGAACGGTTGGTGCGTTACAGTATGAAGTAATTCAATACCGTTTAGAACACGAATATGGTGCTAAATGTACTTATGAAAACTTCCCTGTTCACAAAGCATGTTGGGTTAAACCAAATGATCCTAAAAGCGAAGAATTTAAAGAATTTAGACGGATTAAGCAGAAGTTCTTAGCGCATGATAAATACAACCAATTGGTATTTCTGGCAGATTCAGATTTTACAATTCAAATGACACAGAATAAATATCCAAATGTTCAATTGTTCTTCACCTCTGAATTTGAATAAAAAAATTTAAACTTCTTATAAATAAAAAAACCCATTCACAATGTGAATGGGTTTTTTAGTATTTAATGTTAGAGTTATTTCTTAATTACTCTAACGGTTTTCATTGCATTTTCGGTAGTTACTTGAATAAAGTAAGCACCATTTGCATATCTAGACATATCAATTTGAGCAGTATTTGAATTAATTTGTTTGCTCATTAATTGTTGACCAATCATATTAAATACTTTCACACTAGTCATGTCTTGAGAATAAGAAATATTCAACAAGTCAATCACAGGGTTTGGATAGTAGGTAAATTGAGTCATATCAAAATCTTGATTTGCCAAAGTCGTAATTGTTACAGCTAAACTTGTTGCACTTCTACATCCATTAATTGTTTGAGTAGCATAATATGTAGTATTAGCTATCAATTGAGTAGGTGAAAGTGGGCTAGTTCCTGAAGCAGCATCAGCAGCAGAAGCATACCAAACAATGTTTGAACCCGTAACAACGATATCACCAATGGTTAATAATGATGACAACGATTGAGTTGCAGCACCTGTTGGAGCTGAAACAGCAGTTACAGATACAGAAACAGCCGTTCTTGGGCTTTCACAACCACCAGAAGTTTGGGAAACATAATAAGTTCCTGTTGATAAAGCAGCTGTTGAAGCTAACGCTGTACCACCAGTTGCCGTAGTGTACCATTGTAATCCAGTTCCATTAGCAGTTAAACTAGCTACCGTAGCACTATTACAGAATTGTTGTGAAGTAGTACTAGAAGGAGCTGCTGTAGCATTTGAAATTGCAAATACTAGGAATCTAGTAGGACTTTCACACCCATTTGCTGTTTGAGATGCCCAGAAATAACCTTGTGTTAAAGGCGTAGTTGCAGCTAATGCAGTACCACCAGTTGATGCAGAGTACCATTTAATATTTGTTCCTGTAAGAACTGAAGACATCGTACTTACTGTAGCTCCACCTGTAGGACAGAATTGATAGAATTGAGATCCTGTAGGAGCAGCTGTTTGGTAAACAACAACTGGAACAGTTGCTACTCTAGCACAACCTAAAACAGAAGTTGATGTTGCGGTATAAGTAACAGCAGTAGATGCTGCACTTGTTTTAAAGTAAACTGTCGAAATATTTTCTCCAGCATATGGAGTAGTTGCAGCTGCATCAGTGTACAAGTTTGTTCTTGGAGACCATGCTAATGTAGTTGGAGATGATTTATTTACTCTAACATTATCTATCAACCAACCATAGTAATTGGTAGAAGAATCAGTAGTGTATCTGAATCTAACTCTGAATTGAGTACTTGTTAAGGCACTAGCAGGAATATTAAATGTTTCTCTTTTCCACAAAGAGGTAGCAGGGCCAACCCCAGGATCGGATGTGTCCGAGGTAAACTGAGCAATCCAATCACCATAACTTTTTGTACTAAATCTAGCATTAGCATTAAATACAGTTGCGTCAGCAGAACCAGCATAATCTGAAGGAGTAAAATTGATCCAAGTTGTTCCTCCATCTACAGAATATTCAACATATCCATAATCATAAGAAGTGAATGAACCCTCCATTGCAGCAATATGAGAGAATGTTAATGTAGCACTTGTTGAAGCTGTCATATCTAAATCAGTATTCATTGAATATTTAGCATTTGCTGAAACACCTGGAACATTAAATAATATAGAGCCCGTTCCTTCTGAAAAATACGTAGTATTGGAAGTTACAGTTGAAGCTGTTGGATTATTCACAGTAAAATCAGACGGTAAAACATCCATCGAAGAAACATAATCTGGACTAATTACACCACCGGTTGCAACTAAAGGTAAAATAGTATTCGTACAAGTTGAAGCCGTTGCCGGAGCAATCGTTATTACACTTGGTGTAGGATTAACATTAACTGTTACTGTAGCCGTATTTACACAAGGAGTAGCGCCTGTAGTTTGCGCTGCAGCTAAAGTATAAGTTGTCGTTGTTAATGGATTGAATACCCATCCAGTAGTTGAATTTCCAGTTACTGATGTTGGAGTCCAAACAAAACTACTATAATTAGAAGCACCTGTTGTTACAGTTACTGGAGTAGTATTTGATTCTGCACATATTGTTGCTGGATCTCCACTTAAAACTAAAGTTGGCGGAGGAGTAACAGTAACTAAAACAGGAACTCTCATTGAAGAACAAATACTTGTTGTTTTAATATTATAAATGTAATAATAAGTTCCAGTTGTAGTTCCACCCCATTCAGAAGCAGTGACATTGATTGCACCATTGTTATATGGGAATGCAAGATTAGTAGAACCTCTAACTAAAGAAACTCCGCTAGAAGCTTTAACTAATATTTTATAAGTAGTGCCTTGAATAAGGTTAAAATTAAATGGAATAGTTGTAGGTGATGTTGTACCACCAGCACTTACGTTGATATTTCCAGTAGAAAATAATTCAACTCCTGAATTATCAGTAATTTTTAAATCTACTGTTCCTGCAGCGGTTGAATAAACATCTACAGAATTCAAATTAATACTTTGTAATGCATCAAATACAATACCCCAATTTGTGAATGTAGATCCTGTCCAAGTAGATTCAGGAGCTATTTTTCCACCAGCCAAAGTAGCGCCCACTACCTCAGCAGCTGCATAATAAGTAGTAGTTGATGAAATAGATGGAGTTACAAATGAAGTTCCCGTTCCAATAGGAGCTCCACCAGTAGCATTAGCATACCAATTAACTGTAGTGCCCGTAGATCCAACAGCGCTTATAGTTGCAGTACCAGTTCCGCAACGAAGTCCTGGAGTAGTTGAATTTACAGTATTTGTGAAACCAATTAAAATAGGACTAGTGTAACCTGGAACTCCGTTACAAGCTATCATTTTACAACGATATTGTGTAGGAACTAAAGGTGAATCTGAATAAGTTAAAGCATTTGCTGAAGCAATATCATTCCATGTAGTACCACCGTCAGTAGAGTTTTGCCATTGGAAAACCATTTGATCAGTAATTCCAGTGTAGCTAGTACTTAAATTAACACTTTCTCCAAAACAAATTAAAGGAGAACTAGCAATAGTAGTTAAACCTGAAGGTATAGTGTTTCCAAGAACTGCCATCACAACTTGTGCAGAACCTGCAGCATTAGAACATCCTGTTGTTTGGTTAGTATAAGTAATTGAATAAGTAGTCGTTGCAGCAGGAGCTACAGGAATACTAAACACGTTTGTACCTGGATTGTTATACCCTACCACAGGAGGTGTTGCTGTTGGGTTAGCAGTTACAGAAGGCATAGCCACACCATTTGCATACCAGGTAGTAGAATAATTTGAAGGCGGTGAAAAACGCCAAGCTTTTGGAGCTGTTGCTGGTATAATAGCGGTTTGCCCATTCCAATAATTTGCAGTTGGAGGAGTTACATCGCAATTTGGAGCTGAGGCGCCAATTAATCGAGTAGCGTCTTGTAAACCTATGTATTTAGCATCATTATATGTTGCTTCAAATACACGAATATCTATTGTTCCTAATGTTTCATAGAATACTGCTTCTGCAGTTTGTTTTCCAAGAGGCAAACCAGTGTTAAAATCTGTATCCCATGTTGTACCATTTAAAAACTGAACTATAAAACGACGATTTGGAGCAATACCTTCTGTCCAGTAGGTTATTTTACCAGCACCTGTAGAACCCCAGTCCAAATCTCTTGCAACAACAGCAATAGTGCTAGCAGGACTAGATGCGCTTGGAAAACCTGCGAAGGTATAGCTAGAAGAACCTGTTGTTCCTAAATTGATGGTACCGTTGGTTCCGATGAATACACTGGTGACTGTATTTCCAAAAAAGTTGAAATTAAATCCAACAGGTATTCCTCCCCAATAATTATCATCTAATCCGAAAGAACCTTCATAAACACCAGCAGGGTAAGGCGATTGAGCTACCTGACCAGCTACTAAAGAAACAGCGCCCACTGGAGAGGAAGCAGGTCCTCCACTCGGAGCAGGGATACAAGTTACAGTAAAATTACCCGCACTTAAACCAGATCCAATAGTAGCGCTTGTTCCCGGGCAAACCCCTTGAGCAGTAGAAGTAACAGTAGCAGATGGCAATGGGTATACCCCAACAGAAATATAAGACTCAATTGGTAAGCAGCTAGGATTAGTTGCTATACCTACAACTTTGAATTCTGATGTCTCAGAAATAGTAGCCGTTGTTACAGCAGTATTATTTGAAGTAATTGAAGCAGTTGGTGTAAAACTTGACCAAGTATAACTCATTCCTGGATCAGAAGAGCTTGCTGTTAAAGTTGTATTTCCTCCTGTTCCGCAGAATGTTGGAACCGAAGAAGTAATAGTAACTGCAGGTGGTGGAGTAACTGTCATAACAACAGGTGTTCTCACACTTTCACACGCTCCAACATATTCAGAAACATACATTGTTCTAGTTGAATTAATAGCCGTTAAGAAAGTAGGTGAAATACCCCTTTGAACTGAAGTTCCTCCCGAAGCAACATTATACCAAACAAAAATTGGATTGGTTAAACCCGTATTAGATGAAACTCTTGCAGCTGAAAGTTGGTTACCACACTGAATTGCATCAGTAGCTGAAGGCGCGTTTGGCAATGCTTGAGTAGTAACTGAAACTTGAGCAGTTTTAGAACAACCTAATGAAGTAATATTTACAGTATAGGTAGACGCAGATGTTGGAGAAACCGTTATCGGGTTAGTAGTACCAATAACATTTGCACCATTAGACCATGAGTAAGAAGTTACAACTGGAGAATTTGTAGCTTCAAAAGTAAATTTAGGTCTAACGGTATAAGTAGTTGATGCTGTAGTTTGTCCACAAGTAGAAGATCCACTTGTTGTAGAAGTTGAGTTCCAATGAGCTACAGAAATATAAGCTGTATTATCGGCTTTAACAGAACTAGTAACGGTAGTTGTATTTGCATTACCAAAACAAGTCTGTATAATAACATTTGAAGTTCCATCCCAAACGAATGGAGTTGTGAATGTTAATGTATTTAAACCAACAACCGGAGTTAAACTAGGGTTACTATATACTGAAGTAAAACTTGGTGAAACAAAGCTTGACATGTCAATAGCAGTAGAATTGGCCATTTGAACTGAGAAATCAGTTAAACTAGTTGTACCGGAGTTAATCTCGATACTTAATGAATTAATATTACCACTGGAAATTCCTTGTGCGATTAACTCTGAAGCTAAAATCAAATATTGATTTTTAGAGTGTCCCCAGTTAGTATAAAATGGATTAGGGTAAGTGGAAGAATTTCTTGCTCCAACACCGATGCTAGCTGTAATAGGCGAAGCCAAACTAGCAGTTAAAATAGTTGAACTACCATTACAAACTACCGGAGATGATGAAACTGCCGAGGCAGTAAATCCACCTAATGGATTAATTACTGTAACAATTACTGAACTTGAAGCAGAACATCCAGAACTTGCTTCAGAACCATTTATTGAATAAGCATAAGTACCAACAGCCGTTGGCGTAACTACAATTGAATTTGCTGATGTGCCATTTGTTAATCCACTACCCGTTGTAGAACTCCAAGAAGTAGTATAGACATTACCAATGGTTCCAGTTTGAGAATAACTAATAGTAATTGAAGAACCTAAACAAACATTAGCGGTTTGAGTAGAGGCAGCAACTAAGCCATCAGAACTAGCTACATTAACAGTAATATTTGTTCTAGAACTTTCGCATGAGGTAGTTGGGTTAGTTACTGAAACCCAATAATTATTAGTTCCTAAAACTAGTGGATTGGCTATTAAAGTAGCAGCTAATAAAGTATTAGAAGTACTTGTTTGAATAGCTGTACCTCCAGTTGAAGTAGTATACCATTTAAATGTTGGTGTTGTAAAAGTATTAGGGTCAGCGACTTGAGCTGTAGGAGAACCTCCAACACCGCATTGACTTGAATTAGTAACTGTAGGGGCTGTAGGTAATGGCAATGTATTAACTACAACATTTTTTGTACTTGTACAACCTGTAACTCTATTGGTAGCTGTTACAGTATAGGTAGTTGATGCACTGGCTGGTAAAACGGTAGTTCCTGTTGCAGCAGCAATTACTGGAGTTGAATTCCAAGACCAGTCATAACTAGAAGTTACATT
>CALPLL020000005.1 GCA_943324395.2 Rhizobium sp. Q54 | reverse complement strand
GCAGTAACTACAGAAATAGCGTTTGCATCTGCACCATAAACAACCGCATTAAGGAAGTCTGTATTTTTTTCATTCGCAGAAATATTTTCAAAAATAATTTTAATAAATACTCTAAATAAAAATAAAGTTGAAAATGTAATTACGAAGTTAATTACCAAGGAAGGTAATAAATATATTTTTTTTCCAATTAAAAAATAGGTGCCATAATTAATTACCACTAATGTAAAAAAGGTACAAATTGAAGAGTATAATAATTTAACACCATCAATAAAAGTGGAATATCGAAGTATCCCAGAATAGGTTTTAAAAATAACAAAGAAAATTACATTAATTAAAATGACAATTCCATACCTGGTTGGAACATCTAAGGTATCGTAAAATCTAACTCTTAAACTTCTAACAATTAAATAGGAAACTTCACTTGAAATAATAGTTAAGAAAACATCCATAAAAAATACCATCCATCTTGGCAAGTAATCCAATGAAAAAAGTAACTTTTTTACTTTGCTTTTAATATTTCTTAAACTGCTTTTCATTTCAATATAAATGGTCATCAATTGTTTATTATGGAAGTCAAAATTAGTATTTATTAATGGATTTTTAACCAGTTTTCTTAATTAATATTATAATAAAGGTAAACGTTTGTTAAAATAAAATTATTTTAAATATTAAAATTTACTATTTCTTTTATTTGAAAAATAAATGTTCTAAAAAAACACTTTAATTATTTAAAAAAATGTTTTCCAAATAATTTTAACATCGATAAAAACTGAATTCGAATAATAATATTGCAAATTCATTTTTACTTTATCTGGAAAAATCACCGTGTCATTATAATTCAAAGGATTCTCTTGTTTTTCTAGTAATAATTCTTCTTTTGAATATTTAATACTTGCTAAACTTGTTAAACCAGGTTTTAATTCTAAAATTTTTCTGTTTTCACCCTCTAATACATCATAATAACCAGCAATATCGGGTCTTGGCCCAACAAAACTCATATTTCCTATAACTATATTCCATAATTGTGGCAACTCATCTAATTTGGAATTTCTCAAAAAGGCGCCCAATTTTGAAATTGGTTTTTCTTCTGAAAGCCCGAAGGTTCGAATTTTATAAATTGTAAATGGCGTACCAAATTGACCAATTCTTTTTTGTGAAAAAATACCATTTTGTTTCGTATCAATTGAAGCAAGAATGTAAAGTATCAAAAGTAATAATCCACTGATTATTATTCCTAGTAAAGCAAAAAAAAGATCAAAAAGACGTTTTGACATTGTTTTTCTTATTTGAAAGTTGATTTTACAACTTTAGCAATTCTCTCGCATTCATTTTCAGTTAAATTGGATCCTGAAGGAAGACAAAGTCCGTTTTCAAATAACATTTCTGCAACAGTAGCTCCATAATACGGATATTCTTCGAACACTGGTTGCAAATGCATTGGTTTCCATAAAGGGCGAGATTCAATATTTTCGGCATCCAAAGCCAATCTTAGGGTTTCTCGGTTAATACCATCAGTTAATATTGGATCAATTAAAATAGTAGTTAACCAATAATTTGAAAAATAATCGGAATTCGGAGTTTTAAAAACGGTAACTCCATTTATTTCTTTGAAAAGATTTTCATAAAAATTATGCATTTTTATTCTCAAGGCAACATGGTTATCTAGAACCTCCATTTGGCCTCTTCCAATTCCTGCACAAATATTACTCATTCTATAGTTATAACCAATTTCTGAATGCTGATAATGCGGAGCTTGATCTCTGGCTTGAGTTGCATAAAATATAGCTTTTTCTTTTAATTTTTTAGAATTGGCTACCAAAGCTCCTCCTCCAGAAGTGGTAATGATCTTATTCCCATTAAATGATAATACTCCAAAATCTCCAAAAGTTCCACATTTTTGACCTTTGAAAGTGCTTCCCAATGCCTCGGCGCTGTCCTCCAAAATGGGGATTTCATATTTATTAGCAATTGCTCTAATTTCCTCAATTTTGTATGGCATCCCGTATAAATGCACAGCAATAATAGCTTTAGGTTTTTTGCTTACTGCAATTCTATGTAAAATAGCTTTTTCTAAATAAACTGGGCATATATTTCCCGTTTCTATTTCACTATCAATAAAAATCGGAGTCGCGCCTTGATATATTATTGGGTTAACCGTTGCATTATGTGTGTGAGTTTGCACTAATACTTCATCATTTTTTGTTACTCCTAATAAAATTAATCCAAGATGAATTGCTGCAGTTCCCGAACTTAATGCAGCTACATGAATTTCTTTTTCAAGATAGCTTTCTAGATCCATCTCAAAACCATCTACGTTGCTTCCTAAAGGGGCAATCCAATTGGTATCAAAAGCTTCTTGAACAAATTTTTGTTCTGATCCTCCTAGGTGTGGCGAAGAAAGCCATATTTTTTTAGTATTCAAAATATAAATTTTAGATAAAAAGATTAATGTTTTACTCCATCACTTTTTAATACACTTGTAAACGTAAGCACTATTATTTTAATATCAAACCAAGTCGATTTTCTTTCTTGATATTCTTTTTCAAATTTAACTTTCTGTTCTAAAGATATTTCATCTCTTCCATTAATTTGTGCCCAACCTGTTATACCCGGTTTTAATTTTTCTACTCCCGCTTTTATTCGGAGTTTCATTAAATCATCTTGATTATATAATGCGGGTCTAGGTCCAACAAAAACCATTTCGCCTTTAATAATATTAAAAAGATTTGGGAGTTCATCAAGACTTAATTTTCTTAATAACCGACCCGTTTTTAATACATATTGGTTTGGATTTTCCAACAAATGAGTCGCTACATTTGGAGTATCCTTTTTCATACTTCTAAACTTATAGATATTGAAAAAGGTATAGTTAATTCCTACTCGCTTTTGTTTAAAAAACACAGGAAAACCATCTTCTAAAACTATAAATAAGGCAATTAACAAATAAATTGGAGACCCTACAACTAATAATACTATTGCAAAAAATCTATTTAACATTTTGGAAAGAATTAAGCGTTTTTACTAATCCATTTTCTGCTGAAATTGGAAAAGGTTTTCCGATTGATTTTAGTATTTTCTTATTACTTACCACATAATTATCAGTCAATTTTATTAACCGTTCTGTATTTATTGGTAGATGTAAAATACTTCCAACTTTAGCAATTGCATAGATCAATTTTTTTGGCAGAAAAACCGACTTTGTATTTTTATTTTGAGATTTAGAAATTAGAGAAATTAATTGATTAGTTGAAATTGCTTGGTCATCTGCAATATTATAAACACCTGAAGGAATTGAATCATTTTCAACAATTTCCTTAGTCACAAAACATAAATTATCAATACTCAAAAAAGAACGTTTATTTTCAAAAGCTGCCAATGGCCATGGATAACCTTTGTTTACAAATGAATAAAGTAAATTTAAATTGCCTTTATTACCAGGTCCGTGAATCATAGAAGGCCTAAGAATATAAAATCGCTTTCCCTCTGGAAGTTGTTGATTGAGAATGTAATTTTCGGCTTGGAGCTTTGAAATTCCATAAGGTGTTATTGGATTTGGAATGTTATCTTCAGATAAAACTCCATCTACTTGATCTGCAACGGCTTTGACACTACTCATAAAAATAAAAACTGAAGCATTAGAAAGTAAGAAAGAATCAAATAATTGCTTAGTTAACTCATAATTAGCTTCATAATATTCCTGAGGTTTACTAACATTTTTTAAATCATGTGCTTTACCTGAAAGATGAATAATTACATCGCCTGAGATTTCAATTTTGTTCTTCGGAATATACCGAACGCTCAATGGCTGTACTTCATGAGTAGACTTAAAAAACTCAAGTAGATTACTTCCTACAAAGCCCGAAGCACCTGTTATTATTATTTTACTCATTTTTTAAAAAACCTGCTATTTTCCAAATAAAACGCATTTTGATTTTAAAAGGTGAATATGAAATGCCATTCATTTTTAGTGCTTTTTGGATTTCATTTGTTATAAGTTTATAAGAACTTGAACCTGAACTGCTTAATCCTCCAACTAGCATTGAAGTAGTCGTAATTTCAGAATACTTCCAACTTATATTTTCTTTAAGAAAAAAACGGGTAATTAATTCATAATCGGCACCAATAATAAATCCCAATTCGTAATTGCCAAATTTATTAAATAATTCTCTTTTAAAAAAAATAGAAGGGTGAGGTGGCATAAATCCAATTATTAACTTTTGAGGATTCCAATATTTAGAGGAATAAACTCGAACTATTTTCCCATCTTCTTTGTGCTGTATAATATTTCCAACGGAAGCATCTATAGAATTATTAAGATGAAATTTTGCGATATCAGCTAATATTTCATTTGAAAAGAATGTATCGTCAGAATTTAAAATACCAATAATATCTCCCGTTGCCATACTAATTCCTTTGTTCATTGCATCATAAAGTCCTTTATCTGGTTCAGAAATCCATTTTGTTATTTTATCTTCCTGTTTTTTGATAATATCAACTGTTTCATCTTTTGAATTACCATCAACGATAATGTACTCTATATTAGAATACGTTTGATTGGCTACAGAAAGAATCGTTTTTTCTAATGTAGCAGCACTATTATAACAAACCGTTATGATTGAAATTTTAATCAACTTTGAGTATATTGTATTTAATTATTGTCTTTCTATGATGCAATTTTCTAATACTAGCATGTCCATTTGAGTTCTTAGAAAACAATCTAAAGCTTCAGCAGGAGTATTAACAATTGGTTCATTTTCATTAAATGAAGTATTTAATAAAATTGGCACCCCCGTTTTTTCCCTAAATCGATCAATAAGAGCATAATATCTTGGACTTACTTCTTTACTTACTGTTTGCAAACGACCAGTTCCGTCTACATGAGTTACAGCTGGTATTTCAGCTTGTTTTTCTGGTTTTATAGGAAATACTTTTTCCATAAATGGTACCTCTTCTACTTTGGTAAAATAGTCTGAAACATATTCTCTCAAAATGCTTGGCGCAAATGGGCGGAAACTTTCTCTTCGTTTTATCTTAGCATTCAATAATTCTTTGGCTTTATTATTTCTGGGATCTGCAATGATACTTCTGCCACCCAAGGCTCGAGGACCAAATTCTGCTCTGCCACTAAACCAACCAACAACTCCTGGCTCTATAAGTTTATCTGTAATTCTATCATATAATTCAGCATCTTCAAGTCGTTCATATTTTATTCCACGTTCTTTTAAAAACACTTCAATTTCTTCATTTGAAAATTTACTACCAGTATAGGCATTGTAAATAGCAGGTTGTCTTGGGTTTTTTAAAATGTGATTGTAGGCATATAATGCACAACCCATACTTATTCCAGCGTCATGACCCGCAGAAGGAATGTATAAATTTTCAAATGCTGTTTTTTCTAAAATTATCCCATTGGCTACTGAGTTTTGGGCAACACCACCAGCAATACATACATTTTTTAAACCTGTTCTTTTTTGCAAATGATTTAAAAGGTGAAGTATTAATTCTTCACAAACCCTTTGAACACTCGTTGCAATATCCTTGTGTTTTTGAGTTAATTCTTCCCCTTCTTTTCTAGCTGGACCAAACACTTCGACCATTTTTGTTCCGAAAAGATTTGAGATTAATGGAATATTTGTATCATAATCCAATTTTATTTCATTGGGATTTACAAAATAATCGGCATCCCAACTGAATAAGCCATCGGAATCAAAATGAAGAATTTTTCTAATTTCTTCTACAAATATAGGTTCGCCATAAGGGGCTAATCCCATTACTTTGTACTCGTCTCCATAATGTGGAAAACCCAAATACTGCGTAAAAGCCGAATAAAACAAACCTGCACTAACGGGAAAATCTATAGAATCTAAAACTTCAATTTGGTTTTCCTTTCCTACCGCAATCATAGTAGTGGTAAAATCACCTGATCCATCAATTGATAAAATCGCTGCTTCGTCAAATGGGCTAGCAAAAAAAGCTGATGCCAAATGACTTCTGTGGTGCTCAACATTAATTATTTTACTTTTTATATCCACCTCTTTACAATCAAAATGGGAAGCAAATTCACTTTCTAAACTTTTAATCTTATTGCTATTTTTAAAGCGATCCAAGATCAAAGTATTTTTCTTGGTCAAGCTTTTCAGAACGTATTTGGCTTTGTTCCAAACCTTTGCTTTTGGGTCACGCCCAATACAAATATGATCTACCTCATTAATCGTAACACCAGCTTCTTTTAAGCAAAATTCAATTGCTTGACTTGGAAACCCAGCCCAATGTTTAATTCGTCGAAAACGCTCTTCTTCAGTAGCAGCAATCATTTTTCCATTTACAAAAATAGCGGCAGAGGAATCTGCGTGGTAGGCGTTAAGTCCGAGAATTATCATAGAATTTATGTGATTTAGTGGAGGGTATTAATGGTAATAATTTTAAATTTATTTTATCTGAAATAAGTTATAATATTGATTATTTATTACTTTTTCATTAATTGCATTTTTTGCAAAGAATCTAGTGGCTTCAACTTTAACTAAATAGTCTTGATTATCTAAATTTGCAACTGTTTGTATTGCCAAGGCAATCGCTTCAGGATTTAATTCCACATTGTATCCTGCATTGTGAATTTCTAAATTATTCCAAGGAGTATTGTGACTTGTAATGATTGGCTTTCCAGCTATCATTGATTCATATAATGCATGCCCGAAATTCTCGCTTTCACTTGGCAGAATAAAAAAATGATAATCCTTTAAAGTTTCAAAAACTCGTTTTGGATTAACTTCTCCTTTATAAGTTACTTTAATATTTTCGGGAAGCGCTTCAATAAGTTGTTTGCAATACTCCCAATATTTGTTGTCTTTTATTGGTCCATAAATGTCCCAACTTACATTTGATTTTACTAAAGCTAGAGCTTCTAAAACCAAGGCATGGTTTTTCATAGGACCAATCAGGGCAATGCTAACTAATTTTAAGTCTCCAACCTCTTTTTGAATTATTTCAGGTTTAGTATCATAAGTAGCAGGAAAATTTTGAGCAATTTTCACTTTTGAATTTTTCCCAAAAATAGCTTTGGTAAAGCTCACTTCTTTTTCATCACTAGCACAAAAAACAATTTTATTGTGAATGCCAAGCCACTTCAACCCTATTAAAAAAAGTTTTTTCTTATAACTTTTTTGTGCTAATGCACCTGGATGTAGCATTCCTCTTACATGCATTATTGTTTTATTAGGAAAAAAGTAAGATGGAAGTATTGAAAAAGGAATTGAATAGATTCCATTAACCATAATTTTATCAGGATTTATTTCCTGTATTAATTTTTTAATATAAATAAGTTTCGTCTTTTCGTTGCTTAAATAAATGACCTTTGCTTTTCCATTTTCAAAATCCTGCCACTTATTTGGAATTACTGCTAAAGGCTCATTGCTACCCAAATCTTTATTGGTTGTAATTACATAAAAGTCGTATTTCTCATTCAGGTTCCTTATGAGATTGGCAAGAGATTGAATGGGACCACCAGCTTTGTAGGCAGGCAAGAAATACTCGTAACAAAGTAGAATTTTTAGTTTCAAAATTAAGAATTCAGTTTGTTTCTATTAGTCAATTTAAAATAACTAGGATAAAGACGAATAACTATCCAAATTAATATAATGGTTTTAAATAAATTTCCTAAGGCAGAACCAGTATCCGTATCAGGGCGAATAGGATAAATAAATGCCAACGTAACAAATAATATTAAGATAGGATACTTTGTTGAGTTTACAAAAAATTGATTCAATATATAACCGTACAGTAATCCAAATAAAAAAACACAAAAAATAGCGCCAATAGCACCAAAATCGACATACGCATCGGTAAACAAACCCAATGCAACCGAAGTTTCCCCACTGATTTCTCTGCCCGCATATTTATTCACTAAATCATGTCCCCCTACATTTAATTTATCTGCATCAAAAACTCTAGGTACTAGGGCAGCATAGCTATAATTATATAGCAATTTCCCATTGGTATGTTCCATCACTCGAGGCACATAATCCAAGGAACTGGCCAACACCCAGCCTTGATTGATTCGAATGATATTGGGTCCTAAATTTTTCATGCTCAACAATCCATCGTTTGAAGAAGTTACGTCTTTTGTTACATCCTCTACTAGTGAAAGGGAAGCTTCTTTGTTGCCAAACCAAGTTTGTTCTCTCAACCCACTTTTTATCGATTGAATAAAAATGGCAAAGATTCCAAAAACTAACATACCTATAATTTTATATTTCCAGTTTGGTTTATAACGATAAACTATTAATAATGATACTATTATTATCCAAGTTAATAAATCATGAAACATCCCGCCCTTAAATGAACTAATCAAAATAGAACCGTAAATTAATGCCATTAATATAGGCTTAATGGTTCTATAACTTATTAATAAAATAAAAAGTCCCACGTATTTGAATCCTGAAAGTAAGTATATCACAAAATTCAAGCTAGATGGAAAAATACCAGATGTAAAAGAAGCTAAAAAACCGATACCAATAAAATAATAGGGTGCTTGAGGATGCTGGATAAGCCATAGGTTTATTGTCGCTCTATCAATAGCTAATGAATACTTTTTTGAAAACACATTAAATCCTAAACAAAAACTAAGAAATACCGGTATTACATATAAAAAATAAGTAGTACTTGGAACTCTCATTTGATATTCAATAGGATTGTATTCATCTAAACCATTGTAGGTTAGTGCAGCTCCAAACAAATATTGTAATGCATACAAACTTAAAAAAAATTCTTTGATAGGTAAAGAATCATTGGCTCTAATTAACAAGGCACTTACCCAATATAAAAAAATACCTATAGCAATCGCTGACAAGCTATCGTATTCAAAATAGAATTTAAAACCCAAAAAGGTAGCTAAAGCGATTGTATAATTAAGATAGTTTTTCATTTGTTTATTTTAAACCTGTTAATTTAATAACTAATTCACTTGGAGCATTCAATATAGTTTCAAATGAACCATTTGTATTGAAAATTCTCAATTTCTCAAATGAATCCGTTTGCAATGTCTCAACTGTTTTAAAATCAATACTTTTACAACCCAATATTTTATTCTCATTAATGAATTTTTGTGTACTAATTAATTCACTGGAATGCCAAACCCTTAATCCGCAAGACAAATATTCCAGAACTTTATTGGGAACATTATAAACATAGTTTAGAATGTGTCCATTATAAATTGTTAAACCAATATCATAATAAATCAAAACTTTTGGGAGATCAAAATAATTGACACTCTTATGCAATTGAATTTTACTGTATTGCAATTCCTCAATAAATTTTCTGGCATCCTCTGTTATATTATCCGTATAAAAATCTAAAGTGAATAATCCATTTTGAGCAATTACCCATTCCACCATTTTTTTAACATACATCGTGTCTAAGCTCAACGCTCCCACATGCACTAAACGGACAATTCCGGTAGTATTTTCTTTTTTATATAATTTTGCATAATCGTACCAATTGCTTGGTGGTAAATTCGGAGCTATAATTCCTTTTGACTTATTAATAAAAGGATAATCCTTTAAAAATAATTGCATTCGATCTTCATTGGTATGCGAAATGGATTCGCAAGTAATAAAGAGTTTTTTTTCTAAAGCATGCAATACTTTATAATAATAGGAGTTCCTCTTAATCTCCTCTGTGCTGGTATATTCATGGTAATGAATGTGTACTTTAGTTTTAAAAAAGAGTTTTTTATACAAATAAATTGGCAAAATACTATAGGTTTCAAAAGCTAAAACAACATTCGGTTTTTTATAAAGTAAACTTAAAAAAGTAATGCTATTAAATTTAACATAACACCAATATCTGGATAAAGAATTATTTTTAATAGTACCTACTCTATTAATTTGAATTTTATATGTTGCAAACCAATTCTTATTTCTATAATTGTTTGTGGTATAAATCCTACAATTGGTATTATCCAATCTCGAAATGCTATTAATTACATTCATTACTGGTGGATATTTTTCTAGAGGCTGAAAATGAACAATTGCTATTTTATCCATTATCTATAATTTTTCTAAGACTTCCAAGACTTGTAAGGCTCGGTCTTTGTAACTGTGTTTTTTGTTTAGGCAGGCTTCCCTTGCAAAAACTCTAAATTTATTGGCTTGTTCAGTGGCTAAAGAAAGTAAATAATCAATTTTAGATACACATTCCTCCAAAGTAGTGTATAAAAAAACCTCTTTATCTACCTCAAAAAACAATTGATGTTCTTTGGTATCCGGTGCCAATTGAATTCCTCCAATACATGGTATTTCAAATGTACGCATGTTGTGAGAATCCAAATTGTGAATTCGCATTAAATTCAATTGAACTCGGTATTTTCGCAACGTTTTCCACTGTTCATGTTCATATACAGGTGGATGAGAAGTAATGTTTTTATGAATCACAAATTTATTCCAATCGTTTCCATAAACATCAATTTCAATCCCATTGTTGGCTAATGATTGAATAAATGATGCCCTTAATTTATCGGGATTACCCAGAAAACAAACCTTTAAAACTTCTTTTTCCTTTTGACAAACTTCAAATAATTCCTCACTGATATCGAATGCAAAAGGAAGTAACTCCGTTTTCACTTTGTGCTGCTCTTTCAGTTTTTTTTGAATTTCTAAATTGTAAGTAAAGTGCGAATCGTACAATTCAATAGATTTTGTTATGTTGGAATTGCCACTTCCTTTGCCTGAAAATATAAATGGGTTATCTGGATTGTAATTTACTAATTTAATGCCGCGTTGTTTCGCCCATAATAAACTTTTGGGGGTAAGTTCCATACCTTTAAAAACGAAGATATGTGTCGGATTATAAAGTAAAACGGTTTCATTAAAAAGTTGATTAATATTTCTTTCAATTTTTGACAATTTGAGCCGATATAAAAATTTGTTTATTTTTTTACCATAATAATATTCGTAAAATAATACTTGTGCAGGGAATAATTTTATCTCGACTCCCATTTCAGTCAAATAGTTTATAAAATAATTTTCAAGTGACCAAGAATAATTGGAACCAACAATTAATAATTTTATTGATTTATTTGACACTATTTGTTAATTATTTTCTTTTAATCTAATTAGGTTAATTTCCAAAACAACTGCTTTTACAATATCATTATAATCATGCCCTAGAAGTAAACTTCTATCATTAAAAATACTATATTTTTTGCTTTTTAAGTATTTTACCACTTCATTAATCCCATTAATTGGATCAAAAATTAAACCATTTGTTTCGTTAATTAAATCAATTGCACCACCACATTTATTGCTTGCCAAAACAGGGGTTCCGCAAGCCAAAGCTTCATTAATGGATAGTCCCCATGTTTCGTTTACAGATGAAAGAATAAATAAATTCGAAACTCTATATGATATAGGCATTTCAGACTGATTTATAAACCCCAAAAAAGTAACCCTTTTATCCTCTCTAAATTTTGCCTGAAGTTCTTTTTCTAATGGCCCATTACCAATAATGAGTAATTTTAAATTCTCATCTTCAGCAGCTTCCATTAAATTAATTAAAAAGAATAGGTTTTTTCGAGGTTCTAATTTACCTGCATAAAGCAAAACAAAATCGTCTTTTAAAAATCCAAGATCTGCACGCCATTTTTGAGCTTTCTTTTCTTTTTCACCCGAAGAATCTAAAAAACGATTATTATCAATAGCATGTGGAGCGTAAATTAATTGATTTTGTTTTAAGCCATGGGCTTCAAAATAGAATTTATTATGTGTGCCTACAAAAAATGCTTTATCCACATGTTTGTATACCCATCTTAAAAAAATACGCCGAAGAATTTTCTTAATTGAAAATGCTTTGGGTTCGTCTAACAAGGTGGAGTCGCCTCGAAACCAAACTGTTTTTTTTCCATGGAAATGGCGAATTAATTTGAGATGACTATGAAAGGCCCAGCCCCAAGCCCATATAATGTCAGCTCCCCATATTTCAATTTCATTAATGAGATCTGGATTTTTAATACCCCTAAAAGAGTGTGAGCCGGGTTTCTTGGAGGTATTCCGAGTAAAGTGGTAACTGTAACCCTCTAATAACGGTATGTCCCAATCTATTATTTTTCCAAAATCAGGATCAAACCTTGCGCCCAAAGAAGATTCTCCCCAAGTGTAAAAGACTTTCAATTCGAAACTCGTTTCTCTAGCTAATAAGTCAAATAGAGGTGCATTGTATTGAATTGGGTGAGATGTTATAATTGCTAATTTTAACTTCATACTTTTTTAGATTCTACTTTTAATAAATTTAATTGGGCTTCCTGCATATATATTATTAGCTAATAAATGACCCTTAACTATACTATTTGCACCTACCACCACCCCATCTTCAATTATTGTTCCTGGCATTATCATACAACCTCTTCCAATCCAAACATTATTACCAATGTTAATTTCATTTGAAATATCAGGGTTGTATTTCATTGGCACTCCTAATTCGGAATAATCATGTGTTGTATCTCTAATTGAAGTATATTCTCCAATTTGAACATCATCTCCAATTGTCACTTTATTTCTACAACATAGTATTACACCATAAGCAAATATTACATTTCTACCTATTGTTAAGTTTGAATCCTCACATAGTTCAAATTTACAGCCATCATATATATTTATGTTTTTTTCCATGTTAACTTTTAAACAAAGACCAGAAAGCCTGACGTTTTTTCCTATTATTAAGTCATTTGAACCAAAATATAAAAAAACTCTAATTTTTTTTATGATTTTAACATTAATGGTTCTACATAAAACAAAAATTAATTTCCTCATAAAGTTTACTAAACTTTGAGTTTTATAAAAAGCTATAATTTTATTTTCCAATATGAGAATTTATAATTTTTATAATAGTTTAAATTATATTGAAAAACGATAAATTATTTGTTTTCCAATAATAAAGAGTTTTTTCTAATTTTCTATTAAAAATATTTTTTATTAGATTTCTTACTAAGAATTTTTTCTCTCTATTGATTATTTTTAATTGATCATCATCTCGTAAACTTGATAATTTTAGTTTTTCAATCAAGATATTTAATGAATATATTATATATTCCTCTTTTCCTTTAATTATTTCTTGCTCTGGATGTTGTCTCCAATTAACTAAATTTAATTGCATTTCTAACAATGGATATTTTAATGCAACTCTCATAAAAAATTCTGTATCACTTACGCATCTTAATTCTAAAAATCCATTTTCACTTTCAAAAATATCTTTTTTTATTATTGTTAAAGAAGGACTTAAATCTAAAATACCCCTCTCAAAAAAATGAACTTCAAATGAATTTATTGGAAAATGTTTGATACTAATATCTTTTTCTCTTGATGTTATTCCAAATGCACAATCATCATTTGCATCCATTTCGCCAACCATAATTTGTAAACAATTTGAAGCCATAACATCATCACTGTCCAAGTATTTTATATACTTTCCTTTAGCATAACTTGCTGCCTTATTTCTATTTGGATAATCTCCCAAATTAGATTCATTTAAATATACTTTAATGCGGCTATCTTTTGCTTCATATGATTTTGCAATATCGACTGTTTTATCTTTTGAACAATCATCAACAATAATTAATTCAAAATCTTGAAGAGTGGAAGCTAAAACGCTTTCAATCGCTTCGCCAATATAATTTTCACGGTTATAAGCGGTCATTAGTACAGATACTATCGGCTTTTGGTTTATCATTTTATACTTCTTAAAAATTTAGTAATAAAGTTAGGAATATATTTATTATCTAATCGAGACATTGGCATGGGGTAGGTGTTTTTTATTTTTCTTTTAAAAGAATTAAATTTTAAAAAAAGTTTAATGTAATTGTCCGCATTTTTTTCAATATTGTACTTTTTTTTATATAGATAAAAGCAATTAAGTTGCATTTGTTTTAATAAACTTCTATCATTATGAAGTAACATAATGTTATTTGCAAATTCTTCATTGTCATTTAATTTGCACCTAAATCCAATATCTTTTGTAACGATATCTCTAATTCCTCCCGGTAAATCATTGACAATTGTTACTACTCCATTGGCTAAACATTCAAGAATAGAAACGGGTGTTCCTTCAAACGAGGTGGGAAAAATAAAAACATCTTGCTTTTCTAATATTTCATATACTTCACTAGTTAAATCAGGCTCGAAGAATTTAATGTTTTTATTGTTTTTCCATTGGGTTTTAAGATTTTCCTTATATGGACCTTTCCCTATTATTGTCCAATTTACTTCTATATTTTTTTTTATTAAAAACCGTTCAATTTCAAATAAATACTTAACTCCTTTCCCTTCGTCTAGTCTGCCTAAAAAAACTAAATTTAATTTATTTGATTTAGGTTTATTTATAAATAATGACGATCCCTCTTTTACTCCATAGGGAATGTAAAAGCTCCTGTTTGCAAAATCCGAAGGATTTGAAGCAAACACAGCATCTGAAAAAAAAGAAGAATGGGCTATCGCAACATCAATTTTATTGCCAAAAGAAATATTTTGATTTACATAAAAAAAATCGTGTAATAAATGAAAAATAGTCTTAGGATTATTAAACCTGTCTGCAGCACTTAAAGTTAATGCATTATCCGTAACTAATGCCCCAGGCTCACTTCCTATAAGTTGGTTCAATCTTTTTTGAACATAATATTGATTTTCTTTATTTGAATATTCAAATAATAAAACTTCATCAACCAAAAACTTATCTAAAAATGGCAACCTATTGTCTTCTTTTGCTTTCAATAAAATAACTTTAGTATGAAAATTATTTATTAATGTACTGTAGTTGATAATATTATAATTGAAACTAGACACACCTCCCATACAATTTGGAAATGTAAATACTATCGTTGGTTTATTTGACATTTTTTAATTGTTTAAACCAAGTTATATAATTTGACACGCCATCTTCTAATATAACTTTTGGTTTATATCCTAAACTAATTATTTTACTTATATCTGCTTTCCAATTTAATGGGTCGCCAATTTTTGATTTACCCGAAAAACTAATTTCTTTTCCAAGAAAATAGCTTTTAAAAATAGTTGCCAAATATTTAATTGTAGTTTCTTCACCATTTGCAACATTAAATACTTCACATTTAAAGGTAGCTTTTGAAATAATTAATTCAATAATTTGAACTAAATCATTGATATGAATAAAATCCCTACTTTCCATTCCAGTTCCAAAAAGTTCAATGGTATTGTTACTTTCTATTTTTTGACATATTTCCCACAATAATTGTTTTTTTAGTCCATTACCATATACCGAAAAGGGTCTAATAATGGCAATTGAAATACCGAAGAGTCGGTGAAACTCTTTGCAAATAGTTTCACTCATAAGCTTATGAAATCCATAAGGTGAAAGTGGATTAGTTTCGTCATTTTCGTTAATGGGTAACTTAATAGGGTTACCATATACAGCAGCACTAGAAATATGAAGGTATTTACAAGAGGGTTGGTGTTTTTTTATGCAATCTAATATTTTAAAAACTGCTAAAGTGTTAGCTTCAAAATCACTTAATGGATTTTCTATAGAATAACCGACATTACCACTCCCTGAGGCATTAATACAAACATCGAAAGTATTACTAGTAAATAATTTTTCAAAATCAGAAGAAAGAACAGATAGCTTTGAGTAAATATATTTATTTGTATTAAATTCCATTAAATCGCAACCAAAAACAATATTTTTACTTTCACAAAAATAATTTGTTAAATGTGATCCTATAAAGCCTTGAGAACCTAAAATTAAAATTCTAAACATTTTTTTTATAATCCTTTAAATTATTATACACCCTATAATAATAAAAATAACCAAATATATTAATTAACATTAGGCAACAAATTTTAAATATTTCCACAATTGATTTAATTTTATGATATTTTAAGTTGTGCATTAATGATTTAATTTTCCTTTCATATTTGTTATTAAATTTATAAGCAAACATACCCGCTTCAATAATTTTTTTATTTTTAGAGTCACTATTTTGATTTTCCCATTTATAAATAATTTTCTTCGATTGATTTAAAAAGATTTCATTGTTAACATTTGTAACCTGATTATTATATCTTCTATAATTATATAATTCTTTATTAATAAAAATAACTTTCCAATTTAGTGATATTTTACAAAAAAGATCAACTCCCTCACCAATATTACCTAGTTTTTCATCCCACCCTTCTGTTTGTTCATAAGCTTCTTTACGAATAAGTGTTAAAGCTTCAAACATTTGTGTCCACAAAAAAATACTTATAAAATGTGTTTTTTTTACATCTAAATCTATTTTTTTAAGTCCAATTATTCCCGGTAAATATCGAGGCATTTCTGTCTTCATGAGCAATTTATTTTCAATATCAATCGAGAGAAAATTACAATAAACACAACCAATTAAATTATCTTGAATCATAGTGTTATATAATTCCGATAACATGTTTAATTCAAGAATGTCATCTGCATCTGTAAAAATAATGTACTTGCTAGATTGATTAATAAATTTATAACCAAAATTTCTCGCTGAGGAAACACCTCCATTATTTTTTTCTACAACTTTAATTCTTCTATCCATTGTAGATAAAGCATTGGCAATAATTAAACTACTATCTTCACTACCGTCATCAACTATTATCAACTCCCAATGTATAAAAGATTGATTAATAATAGAATTAACTGATTGTTTTAAAAAAATACCTGCATTGTAACAGGGCATAATTATTGATATCACTATTTGTATTAATTAAATATTAATAAATTAATTATTATTATTATTTTTGTTTAGTATTATAAAATGCTGTTTTATGAAAATTTTTGTTTTTACAAGATATTCCTTAGTTTTAAGTTTAGTAATAAAGTTAAAGTAAAATTTAGTTTGCATTATAAGCTTTTGAATAACATTTCCTCTATAAGCAATAATCCAACCTCTAGTAGGATTATAACTTAAATTGCGCACCTTAACTGTAAAATTCGCTTTCTCAAATTTTTCTACTAATACAGTATATTTTAAATTATCTAATGTAAGATCCTCATGAAATAACACTAGTGCAAATTTAATCTTCAACAATAGCTCAATTGGAGTATTCAAAATAATATCAAATTCAGAACCTTCACAATTGAACTTAATTAAATCACAGTAGTTAATATCATTTTCTAAAAAATAGTTTTCCAAAGTATCTGTATTTACAATTTCACAATCATTTGAAATTTTTTTTGAAATACTATGTCCCCAATTTCCAAATTCATTATCATAAAATAATTTAGTTTCACCTTTAAAATCAGATAAGGCAATATTGCTTAATAATAAATTTTCAATTTTATTTTCAATTTTATTTTTATTTAAAATTTCAAAAGTTTCCTTACAAGGTTCTATTGCATAAATTTTACCTTTAGGAGAAATTATTGAAGACAACATTGAAAATGTACCTATATGCGCACCAACATCTATTATTATGGCTGTTTTTTTTGATAAATATTCCGGAATTCCTTTGTAAAAAATATCATTTTCAAAACTATGCATTAAGACGTCCTCATCAGAAGAATTAGGTCTATAATGAATATTAAACTTCCCAACTTTTTTTATCTCTATCATTTTTTTTATATTTTAATTTTAACGTTTGTAACAATTAATGATTCTAAACCATATCGTTCGTTATGAATATCCATTGGAATAGAAATGGAACATATGTTTTCAGATAAAACAACATATTTATTTTTTATTTCATCTTTGAGTCCTACATCAAGTCTTAATTCTCGACTTATAAATCCAGGATTAATAATTTCAAAAACAACCGAAGAAATTTCCTTTTCAAAAAAAACATTTTCATAAATTTTATCGCTCTGAATGACAAATAGTTTAATTCCATCATAAGTATAAAATGCCAAATCACATATACAGCCATTCATAAACATTGATTTAACCCATGAAACTCTAATTTTTAAAATCTCCCCTTTACTCCATGATTTGCCTTTAGGAAAAGGTAATAATTCGATATTTATATCATTATTTTTCAAATAATCTGAAAAATTTAAATAGGTATTTATAACTTTATTAGTACTATCTAAAGAAATTGATTTTCCTTGATTTAGCAATAATGATTTATTGCAAAGTTGTTGTATACTCCCCATATTGTGGCTTACAAATATTACAGTTCTACCTTCTAACTTGCTGACTTCAGTCATTTTGCCCAAGCATTTTTTTTGGAACTCAGCATCGCCTACGGCTAATACTTCATCAACAATCAAAATCTCACTTTCCAAATGAGCTGCTACTGCAAAGGCCAAACGAACATACATTCCAGAAGAGTAGCGTTTTACAGGGGTGTCAATGTACCGTTCTACGCCAGAGAAATCTACTATTTCATCAAACTTTCGGTCTATTTCGCTATTGCGCATGCCTAATATGGCTCCATTCAAATAAATGTTTTCACGGCCTGTCAATTCAGGATGAAATCCGGTACCTACTTCAAGTAAACTGGCAACACGTCCTTTAATATATATTTTTCCTGTGGTTGGGGTAGTTATTCGGGATAGTATTTTTAATAAGGTGCTTTTTCCAGCACCATTTCTACCAATAATTCCTACAGCATCACCCTGCTGTATTTCAAAATTCAAGTCTTGTAAACTGTAAACCAAATCAGAGCCTCCTTTTTGAGATCGGTCATTGCTCTCCCCTATTTTCAAAAAAGGATCTTCTTTTCCTAACACATTCATTTTTACCCAGCGTTCTAAGTCACGGCTAATGGTGCCAGTACCTATTTCGCCAAGGCGGTATATTTTAGAAAGATTTTCTACTTTTATTGCTGTACTCATTGTATTGAGGTTGAAATTGATATTGATATTGATATTGATATTGATATTGATATTGATATTTATTTAATCAAAACTCACTTCAACCCCTATCCACTTTTAAATCGTATCCACAAACGTCTTCTCAGTTTTATTAAAAATCACGACACCTAAAACTAAGGAAACAAGGGTTACTAGTATGGAATAGCCCAAACTATTCCAAGTCAATTCGCCTTGACCTAAAAATCCAAAACGAAAGGCTTCTATTATTCCTGTCATGGGATTGAGTTGAATTAGATATTTATATTTAATTGGAGCTGCACTTAAGGGATAAATCACCGTTGTAGCATACATTGACAACTGGACCCCAAAAGTAATTAAAAAGGCAAGGTCCCTATATTTTGTTGTTAAGGCGGTAATAATTAATCCAAGTCCAAGCCCAAGAAATGCCATTAATAAAACTAAAAAAGGAAACAATAAAATTGCCCAGGTAATATTAAAATTGGCCCCTTGAAGGGCATAATATCCTATCATTATAAGGAACAATAGCATTTGAACAACAAAGCGTACCAAGTTACTTGCCACAATACTTAAGGGCAATATTAATCTTGGAAAATATACTTTGCCAAAAATATTAGCATTGTCCTTAAAAACCGTTGATGTTTTTGTAAGGCAATCAGCAAAATAAGCCCAAGCAGTGATTCCAGCCATATAAAACAAGGGTTGAGGTAAACCATCAGTGCTAATACCAGCCAAGTTTCCAAAAATAAATGTAAAAGTAAGGGTGGTAAACAAAGGCTGAATAAAAAACCAAAGTGGTCCTAAAATGGTTTGCTTGTAGAAACTAACAAAATCTCGTTTTACAAACAACCATAGTAAATCTCTGTACCTCCAAACATCTTTTAGGTTCAGTTTAAAGAGAGAGCTTTGTGGCTCAATAGTAAGGTCCCAATCTGATATTACTTCTTTATTCAACATAATAATTTATTCAATTTTTTGAACTAAACTAATTTTAAATATAATAAATTTCTTAGTTATAATTACGTTTATAACAATCTTAATTTAATATTTATATTTTCTTTTTCTCTAACCACCCTTGAAGTAACAAAAAAAAGCTACAAACTACAAAGCCAGTTAAAAATAGATAATACCAGATGAGGTAAAACTTAATAATGTACTTTCTAAGACATATTTGATCCGCTTCTTTTTCACCATAAATAAGGTTCAGTCCTTTTTTTAATAAAGGTGATACAATAGGAATTTTATTCCAATTGGTATACCTTACTTTCTTAAACATATATTTTTTAGGATACCACTTACCACACTGATTTGAATAAAATTTGAAATTTTGCTTTACATCCTCAAAAGAAGCTAAACTACTGTCCGATTTATAAAAAAACTGATTGAATAACGGATCCAAAACCCGCCACTTACCATCAACCTTCACTTCTACTATCATGTGTCCGGCATAATGATTGTTTACATACATTTGACCAATTCTTGCCTGGTAACCCATTGTTAAATAGGTTCGCATTAATACAAATGAGGCACTTCCGCAACTTCCAGTAACATCTAACAAATCTAAATCTGAAGAACGCATGTATTTCCCTTTAAAACTTTGTGGCCTATAACTAAATAAGTTTCTTTTGTTTTCAAGTTGCATTTTATAAGTAACATTCATTGTATGAATAATAGTCTCTGTTTCAGTGTAATGTCTACTTACTGCTTCTTCTTTTATATGTCTTGCTAATTGCTTGAAAAGATCTTCGGTGTAATCAGCGTCTAATTTGAATATTATAGCCGAAGCTAGAAAAAAACCTGTACAAAAAATTAAAATAGATTTATGT
>CALPLL020000004.1 GCA_943324395.2 Rhizobium sp. Q54 | reverse complement strand
GTTACAATTGAAGAATTTGCTTTGATTGTGAATGAAGAAATCAACAAAACATTAAAAGTATTTACAGTTTAACTTAAATTATAAAGTCATAGCAATAAGAAACAACAGAGGATATCAACCTCGAGTAGAAAAGAAAGACGCCCACAGAATAAACAATCTTATTCGTGGAGTTCAAGAAGTAAGGCTTGTTGGAGAAAACATTGAGCCTGGAGTTTTTAAACTTTCAGAAGCGTTGCGTTTAGCGGATGAATTTGAACTAGATTTAGTTGAAATATCACCAAATGCTGAACCGCCTGTTTGTAAGATAATGGATTATAAAAAATTCGTATACGAGCAAAAGAAGCGTGAAAAAGCATTGAAAGCAAAATCTACTCAAGTTGTGGTTAAAGAAATTCGTTTCGGACCACAAACAGACGAGCATGATTATGAATTTAAAAGAAAGAATGCGGAGAAATTCTTGAAGGACGGAGCGAAACTAAAAGCTTTCGTATTCTTTAAAGGACGATCAATAATCTACAAAGACCAAGGTCAAATCTTGCTTTTAAGATTAGCAACAGATTTAGAAGAATATGGTAAAGTAGAATCGATGCCGGTTTTGGAAGGAAAGAGAATGATCATTTTCATAGCTCCGAAGAAGAAAAAATAAGTCAAGCCTTTAGCTGTTAGCAAAAAGCTATTAGCTAAATACCAAAAATAGTAAGTAAGAATAAATTAAACACTAGGAAAAAATGCCTAAAATGAAAACCAAATCTAGCGCCAAGAAACGTTTTAAAGTTACTGGTTCTGGAAAAATTAAAAGAAAGCATGCTTTTAAAAGTCATATTTTGACTAAAAAATCTAAAAAACGTAAATTAGCTTTGACTCACTCAGCGCTAGTTCACTCTACAGATATGAAAAGCATCAAACAACAATTAAGAATTATCTAATAGCTGTAAGCTAATAGTGAATCTTTAGGTTAAAATAAAAATTTAATAACCTTGGAGTATGGCTCATAAGTTCCCTTGATTAAATTCGGGACGCCTGCTACAAAAAAACAGTAAAATTATGCCAAGATCGGTAAATTCAGTTGCTAAAAGAGCAAGAAGAAAAAAAATAATGAAGCAAGCCAAAGGTTTCTTTGGTAGACGTAAAAACGTTTGGACAGTTGCGAAAAACGCGGTAGAGAAAGCAATGTGCTACGCTTACCGTGATAGAAAAGTGAACAAAAGAAATTTCCGTGCTTTATGGATTCAACGTATTAACGCTGGAGCTAGATTGGAAGGAATGTCTTATTCTCAATTAATTGGAAAACTAAAAGCTAACAACATCGAATTGAACAGAAAAGTTCTTGCAGATTTAGCGATGAATCATCCAGTTGCTTTCAAAGCTGTACTTAATAAAGTAAAATAAACGTTTTATAAACAATATTTAAACTTACTTACTATAAAAAAACCATTCGAAAGAATGGTTTTTTGTTTTCTATATATTAGGTTTTTTGCTTCTTTTTCTTAGCTGCGGGAAAAAGAACGTTGTTTAATATTAACCGAAATCCAGGTGAATTTGGATGTAAATCTAAAACTGTTGGCTCATCGCCTACTCTGTGTTGATAATCTTCTGGGTCATGACCTCCAAAAAAAGTAAAAAAGCCCTTCCCTTTTTGTCCATGAATGTATCTCGCTTCGCTATTCAAAGCATTTTCACCTAAAATTAAAACGTTGGATTTAATCTGATCTCTTGTAAAAGCAGTAGTTTGCCCCATAAAACCTTTCACTAATTGGGTATGATTTTGACATAACATTGTTGGAATAACATCCCATTTTGCGGAAAATTCCATCAAAGTGAAATAATCTTTCTCCATTGGTAATTGGCGTTTTTCAGTCATATCAATAGATGAAAACTCATAATGTTCCGGTTTTCTATCTAAAATAAAATCTTTGAAAGCGAATGTTTTTGAAAAATCTATTCTAGATTGATAATTACCTTCACTTGGATCTCCGTCAAACATTGGTTCGCAAATATCAACTCCTTCAGCCGATAAAGCGATATCAAAACTGTCAGTAGCGGAACACATGGCAAACATAAAACCGCCACCAATTACAAAATCTCTAATTTTTTTGGCTACAGCCAATTTCTCTTCTGAAACTTTATTATAACCTAATTTCAAAGCTAATTTCTCAGCATCATTTTTTTGTTCTATATACCAAGGAGTGTTTCTATAGGCACCAAAAAACTTACCGTATTGTCCAGTAAAATCTTCGTGATGCAAATGCAACCAATCGTAAAGCAACAATCCGTCCGACAAAACCTCTTCGTCATAAATTGGGGTAAAAGGAATTTCGGCATAGGTTAAAACCATTGTAACTGCATCGTCCCAGGGTTGTTTTCCTTTTGGTGTATAAACTGCAATTTTCGGAGCTTTCTCCAAAATTACGTTTTCCATATTTTGAGAAGGACTTGAAATATCATTCAGAATTGAATTGGTTTCAGCATCGGAAAGCACTTCAAAACTAACTCCGCGTATTTGACATTCTTTTCGGATTTCTTCTGCATCTGGCAATAGAAAAGAACCGCCTCTATAATTGAGTAACCAACTGGCTTTGTATTTTTTGTCCAAACACCAATAGGTAATTCCATACGCTTTTAGGTGGTTTTGTTGCGTTGTTTCATCCATTGGAAGCAAAATAAAAGAAGCTTTCATAGAAAATGAAACAAACAAAATAAATAGAACTACAGAATTCTTAAAGTTCATTTGGTAAATATATTTCTCCCAAAGATAAAGGAAATGAATAAAAAAAACACCTAAATTAAATGTAAATTTAGGTGTTTAAAATTGATTTTATTGAGTAATTTATTTCTTACTCCATTCAGCAATATTATCCTCATTCATTTTTACATAATCATTATTCTTAGCAATTTTGGCTGCTGCTAATGAAATTTTAGCCGTTTCAATAGCACCTTTTTTATCTCCTAATTTTGCCTGAATTAATGATTTTAACTTAGTGTACCAATAAGGAGTTGCTTTATTTAACTCCAATGCTTTGTTAACATATGAAAGTGCTTTATTCATGTCACCATTCGATTGTAAATAAAACTGTGCAGCTGAAAAATAATCTACAGCTGAAGGTCCAGCCATAATTTTATCGATGCTTGCCATAGCCATTTTTTGAGTTGGAACCTCAAATTTTAATGATACCAATGTCTTTTCCCAACTTACATTCAGATAACCAAAATTATTATCTAAGTTGTTGATGTCAATTGTTAAATTTTCAACATTTTTATTCAGCATTTGAGGAACCACGGTAGCTCTAACGGCTACGTCAGCTTCATCCCAAACTTCTGGAGTACCCCAATTGTCTGTTTTTGAATAAAAAATAACTTCCCAGCTTTCCACTTTTGGTAAAGTATATAAAGCATATTTACCTTTTTTAAGTGTTTTACCATCTATAACAACATCCTCACTGAAACTAATTGTAGTGTTTGAGTTGGCTCCCGTTCTCCAAACTTTTCCAAAGGGAACTAAATCACCAAATACATTTCTACCTTTTACTCCTGGTCGAGAATATTCGATCTCTACATCTGTTAAACCTACCATTTGATTTAAAATACATTTGGGACTTGGCTGTGGCGTTACAATTTGCGACTGAAAAGTCAAAGAATTTAATAATAGTGCTAATAGCAAAACAACTTTTTTCATGATTTATATTTTTAAATTTTTCAAATTTACGAATTCAATTTTGTAAATATAAAGAATTCATATATATTTTAAAAATAACTTGTTTAACCTATTCTTTTAAAAGATAAACAATTGTATTTTTGTATCAAAATTAAAATAATGAAAATATACACGTATAAAGCAATACAGAAATTACCTATTTCACTTGATGAAGCATGGAGTTTTTTGTCAGATCCTAAAAATTTAAAATTGATTACTCCCGATTACATGGGATTTGTAACGCTTTCAGGCGATGATAGGCCCATGTATCCAGGCCAAATTATTCAATATATTGTGACACCGGTATTAGGAATTCCAATGAAATGGGTAACTGAAATTACACATGTTATTGATAGACAATATTTTGTTGACGAGCAACGATTTGGACCTTATTCACTTTGGCATCACAAACACTTTATAAAAGAAATTCCTGGCGGTGTAGAAATGGAGGATATTATTGACTATAAAGTTCCAATGGGAATTCTTGGTCAGATGGTACATCCTATATTGGTTAAACCAAAATTAAATGAGATATTTGATTATCGAAGAACAAAATTAATTGCTCTTTTTGGTGAATTTAAAGAAGTTTAAAAATGAATGTATTTTGGTTTAGACGTGATTTAAGAGTTGATGACAATAAAGGATTTTTTGAAGCTTTAAATAGTAATTCAGAAGTTTTACCTCTATTTATATTCGATAAAAATATAATAGACGAACTTCCTAAAGACGACGCTCGAGTGAGTTTTATCCATGAAAGATTGGATAAAATTGATACTGAATTGCAAAAATTCGGCAAAAATTTAGCTATTTTTCATGGTGATCCAATAACAATAATTAATCAAATAATTTCTGAAAATCAAATCGAAGCAATCTATACCAACCACGATTATGAACCTTACGCAAAAAAAAGAGATCAAGAAATCACTTCAATTTTAAAAGAAAAAAATATTGAATTTCACACCTTTAAAGACCAAGTAATTTTTGAGAAAAGTGAGGTAGTAAAGGACGATCAAACTCCCTATGTAGTTTATACTCCTTACTCCAGAAAATGGAAAGACTTATTTCAAAGAACAAAATTAGAGCACTTTGAATCTGAAAAATTACTTAACAATATTGTATATCACTCCTACCCCTTTTTAAGTTTAAAAGATATTGGTTTCGAGCAGTCAAAAATTAAAGTAGCCCATTTTGATACTTCAGATAAATTAATTGAAAATTATGAAGATACTCGAAATTTTCCAGCTATAGAAGGCACTTCAATGATAGGAACTCATCTCAGATTTGGTTCAGTTAGTATTAGAAAAATAGTTGCCAATGCAGCTTCTCACAAAAGAGAAACCTACTTAAACGAACTCATTTGGAGAGAGTTTTTTATGCAAATATTATGGCACTTTCCACATACTAATAAAAAAAGTTTTCGACCAAAATACGATGCGATAAAATGGAATAACAACGAAGAAGAGTTTCAAAAATGGTGCGAAGGAAAAACTGGTTATCCTTTTGTTGATGCCGGAATGCGAGAATTAAATGCTACAGGACACATGCACAACCGAGTGAGAATGATTGTTGCTAGTTTTCTTTGTAAACATTTAATGATAGATTGGCGTTGGGGAGAAACCTATTTTGCAACAAAACTTTTAGATTATGAACAATCCAGCAATGTTGGTAATTGGCAATGGGCAGCAGGTTCCGGTGTTGATGCAGCTCCATATTTTAGAATTTTTAATCCTACAGAACAAGTCAAAAAATTTGATAAAGAATTGGTTTACATTAAAAAGTGGATTCCTGAACTACAAGATTTTAGTTATCCTCAACCTATTGTAGATCATGTGTTTGCACGTGAAAGATGCCTTCGAGTTTTTAAAGAAGCTGTCGGATAAATTATAAATTGGCGATAATATTATAATCCAATTCATTAAAGTGATTTATTACTGTATCCGCTTTAGATAAATCTTGAAGTTTAGAGTGAATACTATTGTAACCCACGCAATAAATTCCAGCCGCTTTTGCTGCTAAAACCCCGTTCGTACTGTCTTCAATAACGATGCAATTTTCTTTTGGAGCTTTTGATAATGAGGCAGCAAATTCAAATATTGCTGGATGTGGTTTCGATTTCGGAAAATCTTCACCGCTCACAATATGTTTAAAAAAAGGATGCAATCCAAAGCGTCGAAATACACGATCAATAGTAACTTTTGAAGCGGAAGATGCTAATATCAATTCAACGCCGTTTTCATGTAAATTTTTGATTAAATTTTCTACACCTTCCAGCAATTCTAAGTCTTCTTTATGATCAAAAGCATCATTAAAAATAGTTCTTTTTCTTAAAATTAGCTCTTCAACATCGGCATTTAAATTAAAAATAGTATTAACTCTTTGAAAAACATTACGGGTAGAATTTCCAGTGAAAGAGGTAAACATCTCCTCAGAAACATCAATACTTAACTCAGAAAAATGTTGGAAATAAGCATATCTGTGAACCGGTTCAGTATCTACAATTACGCCATCCATATCAAAAATTACTGTTTGTATCATTATTCTTTTTTTAATAGATTTCGTATTACAGTTTCTGCAGCATATAACCCAAATAATCCGGGCATATAACTATTAGTTCCATAAAACGACTTTTTATAATTACTTCCATCGGTAGTTTTCAAACTGCTTTGATCCTGAATTTCTGATGAAAATACCACTTTAATTCCTTTGTCGATTTTCACTGCTTTTAAGCGTTTCTTTATGGCTTTCGCCAAAAAACAGTTGACCGTTTTACTGATATCGGCCACTTTAACTTTCGAAGCTTCCATTTTACCTCCTGCACCCATGCTTGAAATTATTTTTACTTTCTTTCTTTTGCAAGCAATAATCAAATTCAATTTTGGGGTAACACTATCTATACAATCCAAAACATAATCGTACTCATTTGAAACAATTTCAAAAGCGCGTTCTGGAGAAAGAAATTCTTGAATTCGTGTAAGTTTTAATTCTGGGTTGATATCCATCAATCGATCCCCAACAACCGTTACTTTTGGTTGTCCAACGGTGGAATGTAATGCAGGCAATTGTCGGTTAATATTGGTTATATCTACAACGTCTCCATCCACAATTGTCATTGTTCCCACTCCTGCTCTTGCTAAAAACTCAGCTGCAAAAGAGCCAACACCACCCAATCCTACTACTAAAACTTTAGCATTTTGTAACTTATTTAATCCTTCTGGTTTAAATAACAAAGCTGCTCTTTCAGTCCATTCTGCCATTTTATAATTTATTTAAAACAGTGTTATAATTATTTTCAATTATCGACTGCATTTCAGCCAATTTTATGTTTTTATATTTTGCTGCCAATTCATAAACTGCTTTTATATCTTCCTCAATTGTATCCGTTTCCAAAAATAATCTTTCATTTGGAACAGAATTAAAAACCAATTCTAACTCACTATTTAATAATAAATACTTCCCGAATGAAAGGTAAAACCCATTTTTAATCAATTCGTTCGCCACTTCAATATTCTTCGAAAACCCATGAATAATCATTGGAACAGTTATATTCAATTTATTTTTAATAGCAATTATTTCTTGAAAAGCTGCAACGCAATGAATTATTACTGGCTTTTGATATTTTTCGGCTAAAGCCAATTGTTTCTCAAATACCATTTGCTGCAAAGCCATTGGGGTTTCAATTCTTTTATCCAATCCACATTCACCAATAGCTACGCAATTTATGCTTTGTAATTTACTTTCAATAATCTGTAAATCACTATCAATTCTGTCTTCAACAATATACCATGGATGAATTCCAATAGAATAATTAGGCAAAGAATCATCAAACACATGTGGATATTGATTCACTATTTCCAAAACATCTTCCTGATTTGTAAAATGATGAGTATGTAAATTGTAATAATTCATAGTGCAAAAATAGTTTAAAAGTTATAAAGCCACAAAGTTTATTACCTTTGTAAAATCAATTATATTCCATGTTAAAAACTGCATTTTATCGCTACATAAACAACTTTAAGGGCTTTACCAGAGAAATTTGGATTCTTGCGATTATTACCTTCATCAATCGTGCAGGAACTATGGTACTTCCTTTTTTATCAAAATACCTTAAAGAAAACTTACACTTTTCCTACAGTCAAGTGGGTTGGATTATGGTCTGTTTTGGATTTGGGTCCATGTTGGGTTCTTGGTTGGGTGGAAAACTATCTGATAAAATAGGCTTTTATAAAATCATGATTTTCAGTTTATTCACAAGTGGAATTGGATTTTTATTTCTTCAATATGTCACTTCATTTGTAGGATTATGCATTGGAATGTTTAGTATTATGGTTATAGCCGACATGTTTCGACCAGCCATGTTTGTGTCGCTCGGGGCTTACGCAAAACCTGAAAATAGAACTCGAGCCCTTACTCTTGTTAGAATAGCTGTAAACCTTGGATTTGCTGCTGGCCCAGCATTAGGAGGACTTATTATAATGTCCATCGGCTATCGTGGATTGTTTTGGGTGGACGGATCAACATGCATTTTAGCAATCGGATTATTTGCTTTATTGGTTAAAGAGAAGAAAAAGCCTAGCAGCGAAACCGCAAAAATTGATGAATCAAAAAGAATTTCAGTATTTAAAGACAAAATTTTTTGGGTATTCCTATTTGTGAGTTTTGTCACAGCAATGATTTTCTTCCAACTTTTCACCACTTTACCACTATACCACCATGAAAGATTTGGTTTAACCGAATTTCAAACTGGGTTATTAATGACATTAAATGGGTTGCTAATTTTCGCTCTAGAAATGCCAATTGTTAGTTATTTTGAAAGAAAAAAAATGCATAAATTGAAAATCATTCTTTGGGGAACTCTATTAATGTCAATTAGTTTCTATTTATTATTGATTAATATTTGGGCAGGAATATTGGTAATAAGTATGATTTTTGTATCAATAGGAGAAGTTTTCTCTTTTCCATTTTCAAATGCATTTGCGTTAAGCAGAGCGCCGGTAGGACATGAAGGACGATATATGGCAATTTACACCATGAGTTTCAGTACCGCACATATTATGAGTTCCAAATTAGGAATGGAAATTATTGGGCATTTTGGTTACCAATGGAATTGGTTTGTAATGGCCGGATTTGGAGTAATAGCCGCAATTAGTTGTGTTTGGATTCAAAAACAATTGAAATTAGAAACTCGCGTAATTCGTTAATATCAAAAGGAAATACCTATTTTTGCATCACTAAATAACAATTTTTCATCATGGCCAAAGGAATTCACACTGGAATAATAGAATTAGACGAAAACGGAAATTATTTTTGCGACAGCTATCTTCTTGACTATCAAATGGTAACTAAGAGTTTTAAAGTGGGTGATAAAATTACAATTAAAACCGTAATTGTAAATCCTAGCGATAAATCATTTCCTATTTATGAAAAAAAATCTAGGAACTTCGCCATTGCAAACGACAAACAAGATAAAGAATACTAATATGTTCAAAATCCTAGCCAAAATCAACAAACTCGTTTTACCAAGTTTAACGAAACAAAGATTGGATGTTACCAAAGCTAAAAATTGGCAAAAAGCACTAATTGCCTATCGCTATTACGTAACTGTAAGAGCATTAGACTAATGCAGTTTTTCAAAAAATCAATTTTGATTTATTTATAATTACATTTGCAATTTAGACTTTAATACCTATATTTGCACCCACAAAATGGCCTCGTGGCGCAACTGAATAGCGCATCTGATTACGGCTCAGAAGGTTACTGGTTTGAATCCAGTCGAGGTCACAAATTAATCCTTAAATACCAATAAAATTGGGGTTTAAGGATTTTTTATTATATTCGTGTGTCCATTTTGTGTCCATAATCATAACTTAACGCAATATAATTAAAATTATGAAATTTGATGAGCTTAATAAAATAAATAATTTTATATACTTCTTGGAAGATGAAAAATTATGGGAAAATTTTAATATATCTTACTATGATATGTTAGAAACTAATTCTGAAAATTTTTTTAATGAAATTAATAATAATGTGTTTGGAAAATCTAAATTAGAAAAAAATGACATTATCTCACAATTTGTTTTTGAATTGTATAATAACATGGTGATTCTTGATAATTTTAAAAAAAATAATCCAAAATACAACTCCACTGAATACAAATTTTTATCAGAAATTTACGAAAGTTCAATAAACTCAATAGTATATGTATGCTTTAAAAACGGTTTTGATTTTGTTCAAATTATTTTAAATCTTAAACTGAGGTTGTCATTGTTTAATTTGGAAAAATACAACGAAATGAAAGAATTTATGTTTGATTATGAAGATAACCAAAATGTTGATGAACCATCACCTCATATTTTTAAGAATCCAGATGTTCTCGAATTATTTATGCATTTTTATGAAATGTATCAACCTAAAAATACATACTTATCCGATATTAGTTTTATTTACAGAATAATGTACCAAGAAAAATTAATTAAATCTTTTTGCAAACCAGAAATATTTAGAAATTGGTTATCTGAAAATAAATTACTAAATACTAAATCTTCTATATCTCAAAATCACAAGCTCCATTTAGATAGAAGATATTTACACTATTCAGAAGTTAGAGATCGGATTCTTAATTCTTAAAAATATCATTTAAAAGTATTATTATAAAACATTAAGTAAAATCAACAAAACCATTGAGTAAACTCAATGGTTTTTTTTTTACCGAAAAATATGCATATCCTATTTTTGCTTTTAGTTAAACAATCAAAATAAAAACAATGGAAAAACAAAAATCCCCTCCCGACTTTTGGACAAAAAAGGAAACTTCACATCATCTTAGGTCATCTACTAAAACGGTGGAAAGACTTATTTCTAATGGAAGAATAAGAGCATTTAAAATGGGAAGAAAAGTTCTAATTTATGCTGAAACTGTAACGGAAGAAAATATTAATTCGATCAAACCTAAATACATTTAAATCAACTGCTTATGAAACACATTTTCACACATCCTTTTTCGAGAAGGACAAATAGAGAATCGAAATCCATACGAAGAGCAACCAGTGTCAAATTATATGAGGACGAAACTAATCAGAGGTTTGTAAGATTTACAGACCTTGAAGTTATAAAGTACCACCGCGAAATCAAGATAAAAGATTTTTTTCAAACCTATGCTTGTAGAAGAAGATATACACTTATAGAATACGTAATTAATTACAATGAGAGCGATAAGTTAGATAGGTTCTTTTTTGCACTCAAAAAGGCCTTAAAAGAAAATGGGTCGGAACTACTTGGTTATATAAGACTCGTAGATATTGGAGAAAATGGTGGAGTACATCACCATATTGTTGTAAGTATTCCTTATATAAACATCAAAGGGGAGAAACTACCTCAACATCTTAAAAGAACATTTAACTGTCGAAAAGCACACGGAGAGTTAGTGAAAAACTATGATAAAAAAATGAATTACTACATTCCTAAAGAAATTGTTGAATTAGGAATCAATAAAAGAGTATTTGCTCGTTCACGGAAGTATAAAGAATTAGCATTAAACAAAATAATCCAAAAACCGCAAATTTCAAGTGATTTTGTAACAGCGAGAGTGAACATTAAAAAAACTTTAAACTAATTAATATGGCAATTAATAATGAAATTCGGACTTGTTATTATAGTGGTGAATCATTTATACCAACAAGACAGAACCAAATATTCGCATCAAAAGAAAATCGTATTCTATTTCATAACCAAATAAACAATCAATTAAGGAAAAGATTGAGCTTCATCAACAAACAACTGCTCCTTAACTTTAGAATATTGATTGACGTTTTAGATGGAGAAAATGAAACAATTGTGCACAAGCAGTTTTTATTGGGTAAAGGATTTTCATTTAGTGTATTTACGCACCTATCTGTCAGTAAATATTCCAACAACTATTGTTACTCTGTTTATGAAGTTTCCTATGAGCGAATAGACGATGATAATTATAAAATTAAAAAGATATGATTGATGTAAACTTACATAGAATAATTCCTTTACCAGAAGCTAATATTGACCTTGCTGGAATAGAAGCGACTCAGTTTTTAAAAAATGAAAACAGAGCATTAAAGAGAACCCTTTTCATTGGGTTTACAATTGGATTTTTAACAATAATTTATTTAAATATAAGAAATGAAAGAAGAGAAAAAGATAGACTTTGAATTTAATGTCAATAAACAATTGCAAGAGCAGATTAAAAATAGCAAATACTTGAAATATGGTGCTACCGCATTGATTGCTGTTGGTGGAATACTGGCGGTAGGTTTTGCATTTAAAATTTTCAATTATGCCATTTTAAATTTAAAGGAATTAAGTCATACCATTAAAAGAAAAGGATGATGGATAAACCAATTTTAGGTTTTTTTAGTCACAGCCCAAATACATTTAATTCCACAAAGGAAATGAAAGAATATGTCTTTATAAGTAGGTTATATAACAGCTTTATTATTGCACCAAACATTCACTTGGTTTATAAGAAAATGTCGGTATATAACCAATACCTTCAATTGATTGAATTGATTGATTTTATGGTAGTAAGTAGCCTTAATGGAACTATAAGTAGAGGGTCATATTATGAAGTAAAACAATCTTTGGAAAGAAATATTCCAGTACACGAAATTTATCCAGTTGGAAACAGCTTTAAAATAAGAAAAGTGATAGCGGTAAATGTAATACCAAATAATAACATATCCAGTTACGCCAAGTTAGCTACCATTCCATTAAAAAATATTCTATATAAATAAATTACTTTAAATAATAATTTTATGTCTAAAGAAGAAGAAAAAATAAGTAATAGCAAGGTGGCTTTGTATTGCCGTGTCTCGACTGGCAAACAAACGACCGACAACCAAAAAATAAGGTTGATTCAATATGCCCACGATAACAATTTAGAATTTGATTTATTTGAAGAAGTGGAATCAACCAGAAACACAAGACCTATAAAACAATCCCTTCTACAAAAACTACGTGCAAAGGAATATTCACAAATTATAGTATTTAAATTAGATAGGTACGCAAGGTCAAGTAGAGAACTAATATTGGAAATACAAGAACTAACTGATAAAGGAATTGGTTTTGTGTCCGTTTCGGATAACTTGGATTTTACAAATGCAGTTGGGCGTTTACATTTTCAAATACTATCTGCCTTTTCTGAATTTGAAAGGAGTTTAATTTCGGAAAGGACAAAAGAGGGTATTAACCGAGCTAAATCTCAAGGGAAAATATTAGGCAGACCAAAAGGCAGTAAAGATTCAAAATCAAGACCTAAAAGTGGTTATTTAATGCGTGAGGTAAATAAGCGAAAAAAGTTAGACGAAGTAAAAGGTGTATTTCAATCAGTAGAGGCATACATCAAATAATACAGAATATAATGAGTAAATAATAGTTAAACTTAAATATTATGAATAAAAAGGAAATTGATAAACTTCTTTGTGGTATTGGGGTTGATAGTTTTAACCGATTTGATGCCTTTCTCAAAATAAAAGAACGAATTAATGGTAAAAATTATTGGTATGCATTGCGAAGAAGTTATGAAATGAGCGACAATCTTTTAAAGTTCTCAGAAATTATAAAAGACTGTTTCTTAAAAAACGAACCGCAAAAAAAATATCTAATGGATTCGGAAGAACTGGCATACTTTAATAGCTTACCCAACGAAATTAAGATATATCGAGGAATGACAGAGAACGAATTAAAACAAGAAAATTTTGGATGTTCGTGGACACTTAAAAAGGAAATTGCTGATTTTTTTGCAAACACTTATTGTAGAAATTTTGACACAAGACATCTAAAAAAAGTAGTTCACGAACTTACCATTAAAAAAAGTGAAGCAATAGCATTTTTTAATTCAAGGGAAGAATTTGAAATAATCTATATAAATAATATTAGTACTAAATAATACTCCCCCAAATAATAAAGATTGGAAAAACGCCCCTAAAACGCCCTCAACCTCCCCCATAATTAAATAGCCAAATAATCGAACGATTGTTTGGCTATTAATTAAAGTACTTTATAACTTCACTTTAACTGAATTTTTATTGCTTGATATTTTTTTTAATATTTCACCCTCCATTGAACGCATAAAACATTTTACAAAAACATCTAAAATAGAAATTATTTCAGAAATATCATCATCGGTAAATTTTTTGGCTTCTTCTCCTAAAATTAATCTTGCTTTTTGAACTGTCATATTATTTTTTGAATAAAACTAATATAAAAAACTTAATAAAATATGTTAGTATCGAAAATATAAAGTCTTACATCTGTAATTTTATACTTCCTTAATTAAGCATATTTCGTTTGAATACAAACTAACTAAAATTAATTATCCTAACAATATTTTTTTCATAATTTCTATTTTTTTGGAGTAGTTAAAATTATTTTTGCATCTTTTAAAATGGTATTGCTATCGCTTTCATCAACGTTTACATCATAAATATACAATTTTACCGCAACTATTTTTAGTGTTTTTAGAAGGTTTATTTCATTTAATGTTGGTGTAAAAAACGCTTTATATTGCCAACCACTATTACTATAATCTGTATCTACTTTTTCTTTACTTCTAACAATTTTTTTTCCGTTTTCAAATAGTATAGAAACACCATAGCATCCATAATTTAAAGTACTTCCATTAGCATAAACTGAAACATATTGTGCTGAATTTTTTTTACCTATTACTTTCATAAATGAAACCACAGTTCCACCACCATAATATGTTTTTTCTCCACTAAATTTATCTGTATCACTTAAATATCTATCTAACAAATTGACTTTACAATATTGTTTAATTAAATCATAAGCATCTGTATCACCTAATTCCTCTGCCTTAATCCAATCTAAACAAGCACTTTCTTTTTGATTTAATTTTGAATTAGAAACACCTCTATTGTAATAAGCATCACTATTTTTAGGATTTAATTCAATTGCTTTACTAAAATCAGCTATTGCTCCTTGATAGTCTTGTATTTTGGTTTTAGTATCTCCTCGGTTTACATATGCTACAGAATAATTAGGATTTAACTCAATGGCTTTTGTGTAACTTTCTATAGCTCCTTGAAAGTCTTTTGAATCTGACTTATTATTTGCTATGTTATAATATTCCTCTGCTGTTTGTCCATATGTTAAAGTTGTAATTAACACCAACATAAATAATAATATTTTTCTCATAATTTTTATTTAAAATTCAAATCAAATATATGTTAATTTAATTCAATTTTATTAGAAAAGAAATAAATTTAGTTAACGTATCGTTTTCGTTATTAAACGTTTGAATTAAAATTAAATTTTGAGAAGTAAATAATTCATAATTCAAATTATTAAAATTATAATAAAAAAATACTACTTTTGAATTTGAAAAAATCTCACTAAACCTATGGACAGCAAAAAATTAAAACAAATCACAAACCAACTCAAAAAATCTTTTGATAATTGGGATTTCAATAAAGCAATTAATTTAAGCAAAGACGAAACGCAAACTCGTGACAATTTGATACATCCTTTTTTCAATATTCTAAATTATTCCAAAATGGATGATTACTCTCACGAGTACATTGCGGATATGGGTGATAAAAAGGGTCGTAGAGTTGATATTGCTATTACATTGGGCAAGAAAGACCCTCTAATGCTAATTGAGTGTAAAAGTGTAACTGCAAAGCTAAATGACAACCATTTTAGACAGTTGAATGAATATTGTTTGTATTCTCCAACTGCCAAAATCGGAATATTAACCAATGGTGTTATTTACAATTTCTATACTGTTAATGCACGAGAGAAAAAAGGATTGAATACAAAGCCATTTTTCACTTTCGACCTAACTAATTATGATACTGCACAATTAGAAACATTAGCTTTATTCAATAGACAATCGATTGAAATTAGCGAAATTATTCAAGAAGCAGAGGATGTGTATTTTTTAGATAATTTTGACAATGCTTTATTCAAGACATTAGTTGAAACGGATGACTTAGTTAAATTGATATTTAAAAATATGGGTGGTTTAAGGTCAACCGAGAAAGCAATATCTCAAATCAAAGGATTGGTAAATTCTATTTCTATAAAGACTGCATTAGACAGAATCGTTCAAAAAGAAATTTCCGAATCTAATAGTGGAATAATCACAACTGTGGAAGAAATTAAAGCATACAATGTAATTAAAACCATTCTTGCGATGTCCTCTAAAATAAAAACTGTTGATTTGGACAGAATAAGTTATAGAGATTTAAAAAATTCGTTTCTTATCATAGTTGACGAAAAACAAACGAAAAATATTTGCTCTTTGGTATTCAAAGAAAAATTGAAAGCTATCGATATTAACGGTAATAGATATGAATTAGAGGATGTTTCTATTTCTTCAATCACTAAATTAAAAAAAGAATTAACGGAATCCGCTCTAACTAACTTGATATAAAAAAGACTACTTTCTGAGCAATCTCTGGTAACTATTCTTTGATTACTTTTTTAGTAATTGATTTTTCACCATTTGCGAACTTAACAATATAAACACCAGCTGAAAAAGAGCTTAAATCAACCTCTTGGTTAGCTTCAAAAGTAATGAATCGAGTTTCCCCAACTACTTGTCCTAAATAATTTACTACAGTTGCCGTTTCAAACTTCTCAATTGAGTTATCAAAGTACACTTTAGAAGAAGTTGGGTTTGGATAAATTTCCAATGAATTGGCGGTTGTGAAATCTGGATTTGAAAGTGTGGAAGATAGACTAAAATTGTATTTAGAAATTGTATTTGGTGTAGGCAAACCGTAAATTTCCAAATAATAATCTCCTTGTGGTAGATTATTTGCTAAAAAATTAATAGATGTACCACCATTATTACTAAAACTTGAACCTATTTGAGCATAAGTACTTGAAACTAATCGAGCATTTAGATTTAATGCAGTTGGTTTATTTATTGAAATAGTTACGTTACTATTACTCGATACTGAAAATTTATAGTCATCATAATCATTTACATATGGAGATGATGAAGATTGTTCTGAGTTAAAACCATAATAAACCGAAGGACTATTTAGAGTAACTCCGTATGCTAATTGAAATTCGTTTGGCTCATCGATTGATTGCATTATAGTGTACCAATCACTTGGTAATTGATTATGAATTTTAAATACACTAAAAATATTAGGTATCAAGTTAGAATAACCGCTATTTGCTAAATTTAAGTTTGCACTACTAATTGTTACTGCTCCATCACCACCAACCCCAAGAATTGAAAGTCCAGTTCCAATAACGCAAGAATAATCTAAACTGGTGGACAAAGTTCTTTGATTTAGACCAATAATATTTAATCCATCATTACTTATACCATTACAATTTACATCTCTATTATAATAACTTGATGAAACTGAACTTTCATAACCTCCTTCCAAGTAAACGGATATTTTTTTTAAATCTCTAATAGCTTCAGAACTATAATCAACATTTAAGATTTGACCTCCAATAGCGTCACTTCCTCCGTGAGGAGTTCCAGTAGTAGCTAATTTTGCAATGTGATGAAGCCCATCTAATTGCCAATTTAAACTGTTTTGAAGATATTCTCTTGAAGCTAAACCTCCCATACTGTGCCCCATTAATACTACTTTATTTTTACCAGATAGCTGCATCACTGACATTATTATATCTTTTAAAATATAACCTTGTTTTGCAATTGCAGATTGATTACTTAAATTTAAACAGTTGTCATTAATAGTGCCATTACTATTTAAAAAAACAACACCACCAGTATTAACTGCAAAATTCACAAAATAAATATCACCCCCACTCACTGCATTAGTATTAGAATAATATAAATATGAATCTGTTGTTTTATTTGAAGTTAATAATGAACCATCATAATTGAGATTGACATCAAAAAAACCTCCATCTGTTAATCCAAATGTTGAAGTAAGAAAGTTTTTTGTAGTTTCCCAAGTACTTGAACTCGAATTTAAACCGTGAATAAAAATAATAGGATATGGTAATTTAGTTTGAGTTGTTAGAGAATTTTTTTCCAAATTATTTTCAAGACCAATTGCATATTTAGTTTCTAATTTATCTTCAAGTTTTAGACTTAAATCTGACTTCTTTGAATCAGTTAGAGATGGTTTAATTATAGTAGTTGTTTCTTGAGCATTTATCTGAAATAATGTTCCAAATACTAATAATGATAAAAGTAGTTTTGTTTTCATAATTGTTATTTTAAATAAGGAAAATTCCTTTCAACTTTACTCATCATTCTTCTAATTATTGCCTCTGGCGAACTTAAATTATCTTGATTCATAGTTTTACCAAAACCCCATAAAACTTCTCCGTCAAATCCGTTGATTATATCCATATTTAATTGACCAGATGCTACTTTTCCTCCTCCAATCAATAATTCAGATACAATTGCTCCAAATTCACTACCTAATTTAGTATAGGTGTAATTGCTAAAAATAACTGCATCTACACCTAAAACTTTTGCTACGTCTTGTGGCTTGTATTGAGTAATACTATCTATCATTTTATTTTCTTTTAAAATGAAGTTTGTACTATCTATATTTTGAATTTGTACTGAATAATTATCTTTACTAACGATTAAATAATCATACATACTGGTTTGAAGTTCAAAGGACATCTTATTTTCTTTTTCTTTATTAAGTTCTGCATTATAGTCCTTAGGAGTTTTTTTATACCTTATATAAGATTTAATTGGAAGTATAGCAATTTTCTTATGCTTGGCTAATTTCTCTTTCAAATTTAGAACAACAAAAGTCTTTTTCGCACCTTCGGTATTTCCCCAATATGAACCATTTATTTTTTCCGTTTCTTGAGAAAATATAATTGATGATACAAACACAAAAATGAAAGTAAATAATACTTTACTACTGATTAAAGGTTTACCAAACATAAGAAAGAGTTAATTCAAAGCTAAACGTTGATGTTGAATTTGTAAAAGTTTTTGTAGTTGGAAATCCACCACTACTGTTGTAAGGATTAAATAATACAAGGTCAATAAATTCAGAAGTAAGAGTATCTTTATCCCAAATATTCATATAATAACCAGAGGTAAAACTTGTAATTATGATTGGTGTTGTAGGAATAAAATTATAAGACATTGTTCCAATTCCAGTTGCATCTGTATAATAAGTTGGACTTGTCCAAATTGTAGTATTGCTGATGTTTTCAATAGTTAAAAAAATATCGGCATCACTGTTTGAAGGTGTTGAATCCCACCAACTTCCATTTGGTTTAGTATCTGGAAATTTAGTAACCTTAATGTTTGTAATTTTTACTTGTGTTGGTGTTACTTGAGTTCCACAATTAGTGCCAGTAAATCCTTGTGGGCAATTACAACCACAATCTGATCTTGAAGTACCGCCATTTAAACAAGGAATTGGAGTACAAGCGGTTGAAGGAACTGAATCTTTTGTGCAAGAATTAAATAAAAGTACAAGAACTGTTAATACTGCTAATCTTTTAATAATAGTTTTCATAATGTTACGTATTCTCAAGTCCTATTGAGTTTTATTGTTTTAGAAAACTAAAAAGGCGTAGGACAATTGCGATACACTTGCCTTGAAAGCCCGACTAAGGTGCTTGGAACAAAGTATATGCAAACCTACGCCTCAGCTGAGGCGATTTACAATACTTCCTTGTTCCTTTATTACTTAGTCGGTTAATCAAGACAAGAAGTAGCAAAACGCTATTAGTTATATGTTGTGATTCATTTTCACGGAGCTAATATATAAAAAAATATACTACCCTTTTATAATTAATATTAAGAATTAGTTATCGTAAGAAATTGGAAATAAACGTTATAAAAAAAGGGAGCTTAGTTGCCCCCTTGTTTATTTTAATTAAAAAAATTATTGTAAAAAAGCATAATTTGATATTCTCATTGCATTATCTTGTTTGCTAACTTTAATATAATTATAAAACACATCTTCATTTTTATGACCCGAAATTGCCATAATATCGTGTGGTGGCATACCAGAATAATAAGCATTAGTACAAAAAGACCTTCTTGCAGTATGGGTACTTATATATTTAAATTTAGGTGCTGAAAATTTAACTTCCACACCACCAACTGTTCTAAAATAAGTAAAATCGTCATTAATCATTGCTCTTTTACAAATTGCCTTAATATGTTTGTTTACTGAATTTTGATGAACATATTTCGGCAGAACCCCATTCCTTTTTTCTAAAATGCTTTTCACTACACTATTTATAGGAATCACTACAAGGTTTGAAGTTTTAGATTGCTTTATTTTAAAGAAATCTCTACCATCTTGATTGTAAATTTCTGGGTTTTTTAATAAATTTAGTAAATCACCTATCCTTAATCCAGTATTACATCCTATTAGAAAAATATCTCTAACAGTATCTAATTCTTCATTATCCAAAACCAGACTTTCAATTTTCTTAAGTTCATCATTATTTAAATAGGGAAATGATACAACCTCTGTAACTTTAGAAAAATAATTCTTTTTAAATTCAAGATTAAAGTGCTTACCTTCTTCATAAGCATAACCCATAACCGTTTTTAATTTTTGAATTACTGTTCCAATATAGTTTTTTGTGTACTTTTTTTCATTCGTCAAATAACCTATAAAATCATTATAGAAAGTTCTATTAATATCATCAAAATACAAATTCTTTATTTTCTTGTGTTTAATAAATCCTTTGATTACATTCATTGAACTTCTCAATGTTATAAGTGTACCTCTGGTGAGTATTTTTTTAGAGTATGGAGAGTTATTTTTAGAATAAAAATCTAAAAACCATTCAAAATAAAGTATGAAATCTTTGTTGGTGTTACTTCCATTTAAATCTACTTTAAAACATTCATTTTGAAATCTTGAAGCAGTTCTGCCATTCATTTCAAAAACTTTTATAAAAATTTCCTTAACGGAATTAATTTCTATAAACTTCTCGTTTTCCTTGTAAAGTAAATCATTAAGCAAGTTATCAAATTCAGATAACTTACTATTAATTAGCTTTGCATTAAATGTTGTAGATGGAGACTTCATTTTTTGTTTATTAGAATCCCAATCCTTATCGGAATTAATTACAAAATTTGTTGATGCTCTAAATTTTGTTTGAGTTCCATTTCTAAACTCAAAATTGATAGTACTTTTTTTACTACCTTTACGAAGATAAAATTTCGTTTTCATAAATTAAAAAAATTAAATTGTTAAAGATTTTAAAGTTATGATTAGAACATTTTTTCTGCAAAAATTGTGTCCGTTTTTGTGTCCATTTGAGTCCATTTGAGGGACGTTGAGTCCATATTTAGAAAAATCTTGGACAAAAAAAATCAAAAAAACCGCTGAAAACTCAATAAATGCGTTGAAAAATTTCACAAAATACTATTCAGTCGAGGTCACAAAACCCTTATAAACAATGTTTGTAAGGGTTTTTATTTTGAAGCAAATCATTTACTTTCTTACAAAAGGTGGTAAAAGCTGACTAGAAACTTCTCCAAAACCAATTCGAACATGAGAATTGTGACAAAATCCTTTCATGATTACCGTGTCATAATCATTAATGAATTTACGTTCGGTTCCATCTTTTAAAACAATAGGATTTTTTCCTCCCCAAGTCAATTCTAACATCGATCCATAACTTTCTGGTGTTGGTCCTGAGATAGTCCCAGACCCCATCATATCACCTGAATTTACTCGACATCCATTGGATGTATGGTGCGTTAACTGTTGACTCATTGTCCAATACATGTATTTGAAATTGGTTCTTGAAACAACTGTTGGTTCTCCTTTTTCGGGTTGGATTGCAACTTCCAAATTGATATCAAATGCGTTTTTACCTTTTTGTTGTAAATACGTTAAAGGTGTTGGCTCTTGCTTTGGACTCTTCGTTCTAAAGGGTTCTAAAGCATCCATTGTAACAATCCAAGGAGAAATTGAAGAAGCAAAATTCTTCGCTAAAAAAGGGCCTAGAGGAACATATTCCCATTTTTGAATGTCACGAGCGCTCCAATCATTTAATAAAACCATTCCAAAAATATAATCTTCAGCTTCATGAATAGGAATGTTCTCCCCCATAACATTTACATCAGTAGTAATAAATGCCGTTTCCAATTCGAAATCTATCAAACGTGAAGGACCAAAAACAGGTGAAGTTTCCCCTGCTGGTAAAGTTTGTCCCATTGGGCGGTGAACAGGAATGCCAGATGGAATTATCGATGAACTACGACCATGATACCCCACAGGCAAATGCAACCAGTTAGGTAATAAAGCATTTTCAGGATCACGGAACATCATTCCAACATTTGTAGCGTGTTCTTTACTTGAGTAAAAATCGGTGTAATCACCAATTAAAACTGGCAATTGCATTTCAACTTCATCAATATTGAAAATGATAACTTTTTTATGCTTATCGTTATCACGCAACTTTGGATTTTTAACATCAAAAATTTCTGCAATTCTATTTCGTACCAATCTCCACGTTTTTTTACCATCGGAAATAAAATCATTTAACGTGTCTTGCATGAACATATCATCAGTCAATTCAATGTCTTCAAAATAATTTAATTGTTGTAAAGCGCCTAAATCAATGGCGTAATTACCAATTCTAGTCCCAACAGTTACTACATTTTCACGAGTTAAGAAAACTCCAAAAGGTATATTTTGAATTGGAAAATCGCTATCTATGGCTACTTCTAACCATGATTTTCTATTTGGATCATTTGCTGTAATTGGCATCTTAATGTTGATTAGTTTGTTGAAAAATATGTACCAAATATATCATAAACTAGAATTTATACAAACCTTTTTTTTGTAAATTTGCGTTAAATTTAACAACTACTATAAAATGCTACACGACAACGAAATTTTTGACCTAATTTTAGAAGAACAAGACAGACAAATTCACGGAATTGAGCTTATCGCATCAGAGAATTTTGTAAGCGACCAAGTAATGGAAGCTGCAGGTTCTTGTTTAACCAATAAATATGCAGAAGGATACCCTGGGAAAAGATATTATGGCGGTTGCGAAGTAGTAGATGTAGTAGAACAAATTGCAATTGATAGAGCTAAAGCACTTTTTGGAGCAGAATATGCCAACGTTCAACCTCACTCAGGATCTCAAGCAAATACGGCTGTTTTTCACGCTTGT
>CALPLL020000003.1 GCA_943324395.2 Rhizobium sp. Q54 | reverse complement strand
TGATGATTTGAAAACTCCAATTGAAGAAATTGTTGAGTTGGCAAAAGAGGCAGCAAAATTGATAAAAGTGAAATCTTAAATAGACAAATAATTATGAAAGCATTTATATTTCCTGGTCAGGGAGCCCAATTTACAGGAATGGGAAAAGAATTGTATGAAAATTCAGAATTAGCTAAGGATTTATTTGAAAAGGCAAATGAAATTTTAGGTTTCCGAATTACAGACATAATGTTTGAAGGAACTGCCGAAGAATTAAAAGAAACCAAAGTAACCCAACCAGCGGTTTTTTTACATTCGGTAATATTGGCTATAACGTTAACCGATTTCACACCTGAGATGGTTGCCGGACATTCATTAGGAGAATTTTCTGCATTAGTTGCAAATGGGACTTTATCCTTTGAAGACGGTTTAAAATTAGTTTCAAAAAGAGCTTTAGCAATGCAAAAAGCATGTGAAATAAAACCTTCAACAATGGCTGCGGTTTTGGGATTAGAAGATTCAGTTGTTGAAGAAGTTTGTGCATCAATTGATGGAGTTGTTGTAGCGGCAAACTACAACTGCCCAGGTCAATTGGTAATTTCAGGAGAGTTTTTAGCTGTTGAAAAGGCCTGTGAAGCAATGAAAGAAGCTGGCGCAAAAAGAGCGTTGTTATTACCTGTAGGCGGTGGATTTCACTCCCCAATGATGGAACCAGCACGCGAGGAATTAGCCGCTGCAATTGAAGCAACTACTTTTTCCACTCCAATTTGTCCAGTCTATCAAAATGTTACTGCCAATGCAGTTTCAGATCCAATTGAAATTAAGAAAAATCTAATTATTCAACTTACAGCTCCTGTAAAATGGACACAATCTGTTCAACAAATGGTAAAGGATGGTGCAACTTTATTTACAGAAGTGGGCCCTGGTAAAGTACTTGTTGGATTAGTAGGGAAAATTGATCGTGACGCAATTACTGCAAATGCATTAATAACTATTTAAATTATAAAAAAAGTCCTGAGAAAAACTCAGGACTTTTTTTATGACTTTACTAATTTGTCTTTTTTCTTTAGAGTGACATTAGTTTTTTTGGCAACTTCCTTTGGTTGTAAATCATTTAATACATTGAGAGCTTCGTCTACATAGATATCTTTTGCCAAACTCTCGTGCCATCTTTGTCTTTTTTCTTTTAAAGCCAAATCAGTTAACATCATATCATTTTCGTATGGGAGAGAATAAAATGTCAATTGGTTTTTATAATCTAAAACAGACTTGTACTTTTTTGAAGTTTCCTCGAGTAATTTTTGTTCTGATTTAAATTTATCAATTTGCAAATTGTAAATATGATCTTCACTTCTTTCATTGATCCATTTTGCATTTTCATCGATCAATTTAAATTGGTTATTATTTGCCAATCGTTTTTTACTATTTTCAATTGCAGTAGAAATATTATTATTTTTATTCCAAACAGAGTAATCCGCAGCATCAATTTTATCCCATGGCATTGCATTATCAACGTCACGTTCTCCCATTTTAATATATGAATACTTATCAGGCATAACAACATCACTACTAACACCCTCCAATTGGGTGGATCCACCATTGATTCTATAAAATTTTTGAGTAGTAGTTTTTAAGGCTCCTAGATCTCCAAGTGATGAATTTCTAATAAATTGATTTAGGTCGATAATATTTTGTACCGTTCCTTTGCCATAGGATTGTTTACTTCCAATAATTACTCCACGTTTATAATCTTGAATAGCTGCCGCTAAAATTTCTGAAGCTGAAGCTGAAAAATTATTAATCATAATTACTAAAGGACCATCCCATTGCACTTTTTTGTCTTTGTCATAAAGAATTTCTTTTTTACCTGCAGCCGATTTTATTTGAACAATTGGACCTTGTTCTATAAATAACCCAGCAATATCAACAACCGTTTTTAAAGATCCACCACCGTCATCACGAACATCCAAAACAATTCCGTTTACTCCTTCTTTTTTTAATCGTTCCACTTCAATCGCCATGTCTTTTCCGGCATCTCTACTGTCAGCATTCTCAAAATCAATATAGAATTTAGGTAAATAAATTACACCATATTTAAGTCCATTTTTTTCTACAATACTTGATTTTAAATAGGTTTCTTCAATTTCAATTTCGTCGCGAATTAGGGTAATGACTTTAATAGTACCGTCTGTTTTTTTAACCGTTAACCTAACTTCAGTTCCTTTTGGCCCTTTAATTTTTTTAACCACATCGTCAATTTTCATTCCTACTACATCAACAGGGTCTTTATCTCCTTGGGCAACTTTTAGAAAAATATCTCCTACTTCTAACTCTTTTCCTCTCCAAGCGGGTCCACCAGAAATTAATTCGGTAATTTCAGTAAAATCATTTTTCTTTTGAAGGCGAGCACCAATTCCGAAAAATTTACCTGACATACTCACGTCAAAACGCTCTTTTTCTTCTGGGGCAAAATATGAGGTGTGGGGATCGAAACGTTCAGCTATGGTATTTACGAAAACTGAAAACCATTCTTCTCTCTTCATTTCATCAATTAAACCGAAAAATTCGTTCATTGATTTTAAAGTACTTGCTCGAGTTTCTTTTTCATTTTGCTCAAATGTTTTTGGAGTTATATCTATTGTTTTTTCTGATTTTTTAACCCCAATAGAATCTTTTTTCGCTTTTACAACTCCATTTTTAATATCTTCTTCCAATTTTAATCGGTCGGTTAATGAGGATAAAACTGATAATTTCAATTGTTTTCTCCATTTCTCTTTTAACTCTGAAATTGATGTTGCAAAAGGTAATTTTTCATAATCAGAATTGTATTCTTCTTCAACTTTAAAGTCAAACGGTTGAGACAAAATAGCTGTATAATACGTTTTACTTTCATCAATACGTTGTTTCAACCGGGAATAGGTCAAATCAAAAAAGGTCAAATCTTTATTTTTAATTTGGTCATCTAAGTCGGTTTCATATTTTGAAAAATCATCAATATCGGATTGCAAAAAGAATCTTTTGGTAGGATCAAGTGATTTTATGTATTCCTTATATAAGCTTTTAGAAAAATTATCGTCAATTGCTGCAGGGCTGTAGTGCCCTTTTTCTATAACAAATGTCAATAATTCTAATAATAATTTATCTTTTTCTGGATCTCCTTTTTGTTTTGGAATAAAACTCCAAAGCGTTAATGAAGCAACTAAAACGAGTGCTATAACCTTATAATTCCTTTTCATAAAATTCAAAAATGTATTCATTAAATTTTTTAACTAAGGTAAACAAAAAAAAGTATCTCAAAATATGGATTTATCTAATTTTTTGTTAAAGAATCAAAAGTGTTAATGTGAGATTAAAAATGATTATTTTTACATCGGAAAATAGTTGTTTCTTTTAAATAATAAATGAAAAAAATAGAGTTATTTTACGGATTATTAATTGGATTAACAACTTCATTAATTGGAAGTTACCTGTTTATTTTCATGTTTACCCCTTATTCATTTTTGGGTGGTTTAGAGCTCTTAAAGTTTGAAGGGAAATTGGGGAAAATAATTTCATTAGGTACCATTTTAAATATTGGAATGTTCTTTGGATTATTAAAATACAGAAAAGAAACAATGGCAAAAGGGATTATTTTAGCCATAATACTACTAACAATCGTCACTTTATTTATATAGATAAATCTTATGAAATACTATATTATTGCAGGAGAAGCTTCAGGAGATTTACATGGTTCAAACTTGATGAAGTCTTTGTATAATGAAGATTCAAACGCTGAAATTCGTTTTTGGGGTGGTGATTTAATGCAATCTGAAGGCGGAACTTTGGTAAAGCATTATCGTGAATTATCGTTTATGGGGTTTCTAGAAGTGGTATTGAATTTAAAAACCATTCTAAACAATATTAAAATCTGTAAAAAAGATATTTTAGAATTCAAGCCCGACGTATTAGTTTTTATTGATTACCCAGGATTCAATATGAGAATTGCCAAATGGGCTAAAAAATTGGGAATGAAAACTCACTATTACATCTCCCCTCAAATTTGGGCTTGGAAAGAAAATAGAATAATAGATATTAAGCGAGACATTGATAAAATGTATGTGATTTTACCATTCGAAAAAGACTTTTATGAAGATAAACATCATTATAATGTTGAATTTGTTGGTCATCCATTGATTGATGCTATCCATAATCGAAAAACCGTAAATGATATTGAATTTAGAAAGGAAAATAATTTAAGTGACAAGCCAATTATAGCTATTTTACCCGGAAGTAGAAAGCAGGAAATCGCTAAAATGCTGAGTGTAATGCTGAGTATTGTTGATGATTTTCCAGAATATCAATTTGTAATTGCCGGTGCTCCAAGTCAAGAATATTCTTTTTATTCTACTTTTTTAACTTCTGATAATTGTCATTTTATTTCCAATAGAACTTATGATTTATTAAGCGTTTCTTTCGCTGCATTAGTAACTTCTGGAACGGCAACTTTGGAAACAGCTCTTTTTAAAGTTCCCGAGGTTGTATGTTATAAAGGGAGTTGGCTTTCCTACCAAATTGCTAAAAGAATTGTAACTTTAAAATACATTTCACTTGTAAATTTAATTATGGATAAAGAAGTAGTTACCGAATTAATTCAAGAAAATTTAAATTCTAATTCACTAAAAATCGAACTTCAAAAACTTTTAGATTTAAAATACAGAAGTGAAATTCTAGAAAATTACAACTCTCTTGAAATGAAATTAGGCGGTAGCGGTGCAAGCCAAAAAACGGCAAAACTCATTGTAAGTAATTTGCAAAAAATCTGATTAGAATTAATTGCATAAATTTGCAAAAAAAATATCCTTGAGAAATCTCATTTCACTTTTCCTTTTATTTTTAGTATTTACGAGTTGTAAAACAACTTCAGTGATAGTTACGTCTAAATCTGAAGCAGAAAAAAAAGGTTTATATAATAAGCCTGAGGTGGCTGCGAATGCAAAACCTGAAAAGAAAAAAAAGAAAGTTGTTGAAAAAATTGAACCCGGAATTACAGAAATATCTCCAAAAAAAGACATAAAAAGCAGGTTAAGTAAAGATGAAAATTCAGAAGATTTTGTTATTAATACTTCTGATTCAAGTTACTTAGTAGAGCAATTGATTAATGCTGCTTCAGAAAATTTAGGAGCAAATTATAGAAGCGGCGGTTCAAGTCCTGAAGGCTTTGATTGCTCTGGATTAATGTTTTTTACTTTCAGTAAATTCGATATTGTTCTGCCTAGATCATCCAATGAAATGTCAACTTTAGGGTCTGTTTTAAATCCTGATGAAATTAGAAAAGGGGATTTAATTTTCTTTAAAACTAATGGTCGAAAAATAATTAATCACGTGGGAATGGTTGTGGAAGTTTTGGAAGACGAGATTAAATTTATCCATTCAGCAACCTCAAAAGGTGTGATTATATCTTCCACAAAAGAACCTTATTACAAAAGAACTTTCGCTCAAGTAAACAGAATTTATTCTTCGTTTTAGTAAGATTAAATTGACTATATTAGGAGAATGAAAATACTTCAATTTCCTTTAATGAAAATAACATTTTGGTTTATATTGGGAATTGTATTTTCATACTACTTCAACCCAAATCCAACTACCTCATTCATAATTACAGGAATATTTTTCGTTCCATTTATTGTCACTTTATATTTATCAAAGAGAGATTTTATTCAAAAAATATATTTTGGATTTGCTACGTATTTATTATTTTTTCAAATTGGATCCTGCACTCAGGTAATAAATAATGAATTTTACGACAAGGAAAACTATGTGCATTTAATAAAAAACGAAACTGATTATCATTCTGTAGAATTGGTCTTGCGGGAAAAATTAAAAGGGAGTTCTTCAATTGATAAATACATCGGATTAGTAAAACGATTAGATAATAAATCGTGTTCAGGAAAAATATTACTACAAATTCATAAAACTCAAGATAATTGTAAAATACACATTGGAAATAACATTCAAATTTATGGAAAGTGCATTTTAAATAACAAATCACTAAATCCAAACCAATTTGATTATGGCAGATATTTGAATAATAAATCCATATTTGCTCAAATTTACACCAACACAAATACCATTAAAGTTAGTGATAAAATTGATAAAAACATTTGGTATTATTCAGATTATCTTAGAAATAAAATAATAAACAACCTTAAAAAAAGTAATTTTTCAAAAGACGAATTACAAGTTGTTAGCGCTCTTATCTTAGGACAACAACAAGATATTTCAAAGGAAATAATAAAAGATTATCAATACGCAGGAGCAATTCACATATTATCGGTTTCCGGATTGCATGTAGGATTTATTTTGCTTTTCCTTACATTTTTATTAAATCCCTTACCAAAAAATAAATTAGGAAATACAATTCGATTACTAACGATAATAATTTGCCTTTGGGGATTTGCAATTTTGGCGGGGCTTTCACCTTCTGTGGTTCGGTCGGTAACTATGTTCTCTTTTGTTGCTGTGGGAATGTATTTGAAAAAAAGCACCAATATTTTTCATACTTTATTGGTATCTATGTTTCTAATTTTGTTTTTTCAACCTTCCTTTTTATTTGATGTTGGATTTCAATTAAGTTACCTATCCTTATTTTTTATTTTGTGGCTAAAGCCTTTAATTTCCGATTTATGGATTCCAAAAAACAAAATCGTAACTTATTTTTGGGAGATTTTAACAGTCTCTTTTGCAGCGCAAATTGGAGCTTTCCCATTAAGTATTTATTATTTTCATCAATTTCCGGGTTTGTTTTTTATTACTAATCTGATAATAATTCCTTTTTTAATTATCATTATGGGTTTGGGGGTTCTCGTAATGGTAATGGCAGCTTTTGATTTAGTTCCAATGATAACAATGAAATCATTAGAAATTTGTATCTTTTTCTTAAACAAAATTATCAACTTGGTAGCTTCATTTGAGCAATTTATTATAAAGGACATTCCCATAAATTGGCAAACTTTAATTTGCTTGTACCTTCTAATAATTGCCTTTGTAATTTTATTTAAAAAACCAACTTATCCTAAAATTGTAGTTGCTTTATTTAGTTTGTTGCTTTTGCAAACTACATTGTTAATTACCCGTTGGAAAATTCAAAACCAACAGGAATTTATTGTTTTTAATAGTTGGAAAAACACATTAATAACAGAAAGAAATGGAGATAAAGTAATGGTTTTTGGTAATGAAAAAACTATTGATAAACTAGCATCAAATACTTCTTTAAAATCCTACTTAATTGTAAATAACAGCTCAATAACTAGAATAAATAAAATTCAAAATTTGTATTATTTCAAAGATAAAAAGATAATGGTTATTGATAGTTTTGGCATTTATTCAAAAGAAATAAATCCAGACATTATTATTTTACGACAATCACCTAAAATAAATTTAGAGCGATTAATTCAAGTAAACCGTCCGGAGTTAATTGTTGCAGATGCCTCCAATTATAAAACGAATATCAATCTTTGGAAATCCATTTGCATAAAAAAGAAAATCCCTTTTCATGCTACTGCCGAAAAGGGATTTTATAAGGTTAACTAATTTTATTTCTTTTTCAAAATACCATTGGCAGTTTCTAGCCATACTTTAGGACCTCCGGCCAAATACCCTGTGCTTCCTAGTTTGTCAATATTAACTTTTCCTTCATTTAAAGTTGCATTTACAAACCATACTGTTGGATATCCTTGAACGGCAAAAAACTGTTGCAATTGATTGTTTTGCTCAGTGATTTCTGGAGCTAAAACGGTTCTTCTTGGGAAATCCAATTCCACTAAAACAACATTTTCATTCGCCCATTTTACAAATTCTGGTGTTTTAAAAACCTCTGTTTGAAGTCGGATACACCATCCACACCAATCACTTCCTGTAAAGAAAAGTAATAATGGTTTTTTAGTTTTCTTAGAAATTTCAATAGAATTTTTAAGATTATTATTCCAAACTAACTCTTGTGCATCAACTGCATAAGAAGTAAGAATAAACAATAATGCTATAAGTGTTTTTTTCATTTCAATGAATATTAAATTAATATCTTTAAATAGTTCCGAAATATCGGAAATTTATTTGACTTCTTGCATTAATTTTTTTACAAAAGGTGAAATTAATATTAAAATTACTCCTGCTATTAATGCATAAATAGCCAGTTGTTGATAGCCATCGGCATAAATATTGAGTTTGTCTACATTAGAAGCATTCTCTGATGCACTTGCTATATTGGCGCCTAATAAACCTGCGAAATATTGACCATAAGCACTTGCGAGAAACCACATTCCCATCATTACAGCTTGTAATTTAGCGGGAGATAATTTAGTCATAATCGACATTCCTATTGGCGACAAACACAATTCACCAAAGGTAATTACAAACCATCCAAAAGTAAATAAATCTAGTGACGTCATTCCATTTGCATCAGCGAAAAACTTAGTATAATAAAATATCCAAAATCCTCCTGCAAGAAATAAAAATGCCAATCCAAATTTAACAATTGTATTGGGCTCCATTTTAAATTTACCCAACCAAAGCCAAACCATTCCAACTAAAGCTGCGAAAATAATCACAAATAAAGAATTTGCTGAATTATTTACTCCGTTAGGATCTAGTGGAATTCCAATTACGGTATTATTCAAATTATTGGCAGCAAAAAGACTCAGTGACCCACCGCTTTGTTCAAAAAATGCCCAAAAGAAAATGGAAAAGACAATAAAAACTAACGCTGCAATTAATTTTTTATTTTCTGATAATGAGAAATTTCTCATTTCATAAATCAGATATAGAATGGAACAAGGTCCAATTATAAACATAAAAATATCGGTATATTCTGAATTTGAAACTAAAAGAATTATTATTGGAATAATTAATATTGAACCGATATAAGTTAAATATTCATACGTTTTTCGTTTAGAATCAGTAAGATCTAATAATGGTGATATACCTATTTCTCCAAGACTTTTTTGTGTTTGCACAAATGTCAATAAGCTGATTAGCATTACAACTGCGGCAAATCCGAAGGCAACATTCCATCTTAAATTTTCTGGAATTATAGATGAAAACATTGATCCATTTGCAACAGCAATGCACAAATAACCGCCTATTAAAGCACCCAAATTAACCCCTGCATAAAATAAAGAAAACCCAGCGTCTCTCCTATTATCATCGTCTTTGTATAATTTTCCAACCATTGTTGAAATATTAGGTTTGAAAAAACCAGTTCCAATAATGGTAAAACTTATTCCAAAAAAGAAAAATTGTTTTGGGTCAATTGCTAAAATTACACTTCCTAAAATCATTAGTAAACCTCCCCAAAAAAGTGATTTTCTATATCCCAATATTTTATCGGCAAAAAGTCCTCCAATAAAGGTGAAAGCGTAAACAAAAGCTTGTGTAGCTCCGTATTGTAAATTGGCCACTTCATCGTTCATCATTAACTGATTTACCATGAAAATTACTAGCATTCCACGCATTCCATAAAAACTGAAACGCTCCCACATTTCACTGAAAAATAAATACCAAAGTTGTTTTGGATATTTTCCTTTGAAGTTTTGAATTTGTTCTAATGTAAGTTCTTTTTCCATAGTTTAATTGATTCCGTGGTCTTTCATCACTTTATTTAAGTTTTTTACTAAGGCAAACATTAATAGGGTTGCAAACATCAATAAACCGAAGTTCACCCAAAAGAAATTGGCTTTGTCGTCATATTGATCCCACATACTTGCTAAAACACCTGATAATTTATTCCCAATAGAGGTGGATAAAAACCATCCGCCCATCATTAAGGCAGTGATGTTTTTTGGTGATAATTTTGAAACAATCGATAATCCCATTGGACTTAGGAATAATTCCCCGATGGTTATGATTCCATAATTAGCAACCAACCACCAAACCGATACTTTTTCCATTCCGTTGTTTCCAATGTGAACTGCTGCCACCATTACTAATACAGATAATGCTGAAATTAATAAACCAAATGCGATTTTTGTTGGCGTTGAAGGCTCTTTCTTTCTGCTTCTTAAAAAGGTAAAAAAAGCAACTACCAAAGGTGTCAAAATAATTACCCAACCTGGATTTATTGATTGGCTTAAACTAGTAACCCAGACGCTAATGGTACTCCCTTCATCAGGTAAAGTCTCTTTTTTAGTATTTCTAAAATAAACGGGATAATCAACAACTTTTTTTACTTCTCCGTTTTCTTTTTGAAGTCGAAACTTATCATCATATAATTCTGTTGAAGCTTTTTCATACGTTATTTCTTTTGATTGAACTAAAGTAGAAAATACTTTCTGTGTTGTTCCTGTAACTTGTCTATCGGTATATCTATCTGCCCAAGTATTTAATGCCGACCCATTTAATTTGAAAACAGCCCAAAATAAAATCACCACAGCAAAAATAGAAAGCAAAGCTCCAATTGGTCTTTTTTCTTCTGGTTTAGCTTTAAAATAGAGGCTTCCATAAAAGTAAACTATTGGAAGACATGCAAAAATAAAAGCATCCGTACTATCAGAACCAAAAATGGCACTATCCAGATTGACATCTGATTGAACTCCCTTAATTAACCAGCCAATAATACCAAATACCACTGATGGAAATAAAATGTACAATACAATTTTAGAAAAAGGCATATCCCCTTCTTGAATTCCTTTTTTATCTGTTTTATCGCCATAATGTTTTGTTCCTAAAAGAAAAACAATAACGCCAATAAACATTCCTAGGCCTGCTGCCATAAAAGCATATTGCCAACCGAGTAAAATTTGTAAAGCAGCACCAAAAAAGTTGCATATAAAAGCACCAACATTTATTCCCATGTAAAAAATGTTGTATCCTTCATCTTTCTTTTCTTTGAATCGATCTTCATTATAGAAATTACCTAATAAAGTAGAGATATTCGGTTTAAAAAAACCGTTTCCAACGATTACTAAAGTCATGGCAAGATATAACATCGGCAAACTATGAATTCCCATCATAAAATAACCAGCACCCATCATTATTCCACCTATTACGATTGATTTTTTATAACCAAGATATCGGTCGGCAATTAATCCACCAATGAAAGGGGTTAAAAATACCAACGCAATAAAAGTCCCGTACAAATCGGAAGCTTCTTTCTCTGTCATTGAAAATCCAGCTTCTACATCTTTAAGGTACAAAGTAAAAATTCCGATCATTAAATAATACCCAAAACGTTCCCACATTTCAGATAAAAATAAGTAAGGCAGTGCTTTAGGATGACTTTTCCACATAATTTTTGATTTAAAAAAACAAACCTACAAGGATTTCTTGTAGGTTTGAAAGATATAAAAATATTTTTTATTATTATCTAATGCCGTGCATCATCTTTTTAATTACTGGTGTTAACGCAAATAAAATCAATGCTGCAACTCCTGTTAAAACAACGAATACCATGAAAAATTCAAATAAATTATGAATTTCAAAACCAGCAAAAACCGGGTTCGTTGGGCTAATTTGATTTTGTTCTAGTATAGATAATTGTTCCGCTGTTGGAGTTATTGTTTTATCCAAAACACCTTGCAAATCGATTCCTAACTTTTCAGCTTTCAAAAATTTATCTCCTGTTGCTGGCATAATTGAACCTAAAGTTCCAGACAAAGCATAACCTGCAGCATTGGATAAAAAGAAAACTCCAAATAATAATGAGGCGAAACGTTTTGGCGATAATTTTCCTACCAATGATAATCCGATTGGTGACAAACATAATTCAGCAAAAGTTTGAATTAAATACAATAGTATTAACCATTTGATAGCTAATAATCCGCTATTCCCTAGATCTTTTACGTTGTAGGCAATAATGAAATAACTCAATGCTATTAATCCTAGACCTATGGCTTGCTTAACCGTTGACAATGGCTCTCTTCCATTAGCTCTTAATTTATCCCATAAAATACTGAATGGCAATGCAAAACCAAAAACGAAAATTCCGTTAAAAACTTGAACCATTGAAGCTGGCATTTGCCATCCAAACATAAAAGTTCTATCGGTTTGATTTGCTGCGATAAAGGTTAAAGAAGAACCTGCTTGTTCGAAAGCGGCCCAGAAAAATATGATAAAAAATCCGACGATATAAATTACAAAAATTCTATCTCTTTCAACTTTAGTCAACGAACTATCAGATACAATCAATCCAGCTAATGTCAATCCACTTGCATAAATAATTGGATAGATTATGGTTTTAATAAAATTATCTCCATCTAATATAAATCTAAATGCAATAAACAATACTATGAAAGCAACTACAGCTCCTATCAAAGATTTATTTGAAAAAACTGCGCTTTGCGACTCCCCTTCTTCATAATCTGAAGTGTCATTGTATTTTGGTAATCCACCAAGAGGTTTTCCATCAGGAGTTACAACATATTTATTTTTCAATACATAAAATACTAAAGTCCCTATTAACATTGCAATTGATGCTGCTAAGAAACCCCATTTAAATGCGTGAACATTTTGAACTCCATTTACTACTTCATCACCTAAATAAGGACAGATCGTTTGGCCTAAGAAAGCTCCTAAATTAATTCCCATGTAGAAAATAGTAAATGCCGTATCTAACTTTGTTTTTTCTTGTTTTGGATATAAACTTCCAACCATGGAAGAAATATTTGGTTTAAAGAAACCATTTCCAAAAATGATAATTCCTAATGCTGACCACATTAACGTATTAGCCAAAGATAAATTTGTTCCAAATACACTTGCACTAGTGAATAATAAAAATTGTCCAACTGCCATCATTAATCCACCCAATAAAATACAGTTTCTATTTCCAAAGAATCGATCTGCAATAAATCCTCCTAACATTGGCGTTAAGTAACAAAGTCCTAAAAATCCACCATAAATTAATGATGCATCTTCTTCTTTCATCATCAATGAATTTACTAAGAACAAGGTTAAGATGGCTCGCATTCCGTAGAAATTGAAACGTTCCCACATTTCGGTTCCAAATAATACCCAAAGTCCTTTTGGATGTCCTGTTTTTACTGCTTTTTCACTCATTTTTTTGTTATTATTTAATTTAGTTTTGATTGATTTTTGATTGATTATAAAACGTTAAATATACTACTATAAATTGTTATAAATAAAATTTGTCATTTTATTATACAACTGAATTCTTGTTTTTCCACCGTAAATTCCGTGATTGTTATCAGGATAAATTTGGGAATCAAATTGTTTGTTGGCTTGAATTAATGCTTCCATCATTTGCATTGAATTCTGTACATGAACATTATCGTCACCGGAACCATGAATTAAAAGAAATTTACCTTTTAATTTATCAACGTGATTAATTGGAGAGTTTTCATCGTATCCACTTGCATTTTCAGCTGGAGTTTGCATGTATCTTTCGGTGTAAATACTGTCATAAAATCTCCAATTGGTAACGGGAGCAACTGCAATCGCCATTTTAAATATATCATTCCCTTTCATAATACAGTTGGAAGCCATAAAACCACCATATGACCAGCCAAAAATACCGATTCTTGTTTTATCTACAAACGGATAATTCCCGATTACTTTGGCAGCATCAATTTGGTCTTCCACTTCGTATTTACCTAATTCTTTTTGCGTTACTTTTTTGAATTCGGAACCTTTAAATCCTGTTCCACGTCCATCAACGCAAGCTACAATGTAACCTTGTTGTGTTAACATCATGAACCAATAATCGTCAGTTGAGTTCCAATCGTTATTAACTTGTTGCGATCCTGGACCTGAATATTGGTACATAAATACTGGGTATTTTTTATTAGGATCAAAATTTTTAGGTTTCAAAATCCAAGCATTCAATTCATTTCCTTTTTCTGTTTTTAAAACAAAAAACTCTTTTGAAGGCAAGTTATATGCTTTTATTTTATTTGCTAAAGCTTCATTGTTTTCAATTACTTGAATTTCTTTTCCGTTTTTAGCATCATTTAAAGTATAGGTAGTTGGCTGTGTTGCATTTGAAAAAGTAGTGATGAAATATTGAAAATTCGGACTAAAAGTAGCGTTGCTTGTTCCTGTTTTAGATGACAATCTAACTTTGTTTTTGCCATTTAATCCAATTCTGTAAACGTCTCTATTGATAGAACCGTTTTCTACAGATTGATAAAAAATAGTTTGGTTTTTTTCGTCAAAACCATAGTAATTCGTTACTTCCCAATTTCCTTTGGTAACTTGATTTTTAAGTTTTCCGTTTTTATCATATAAATAAATATGATTGAAACCGTCTTTTTCACTTGTCCAAATGAAACTATTGTCTTTTAAAAATGTTAGATTATCTGTTACATCAACATAGGCTTTGTCTTTTTCATTCAAAACAACCTTTGTAGTTCCTGAAGTTCCATCTACAAAAAGTAAATCTAAATTATCTTGATGACGGTTTAATATTTGAGCACAAAGAACATTGCTGTCGTTTGTCCATTTCATTCTAGCGATATAAAAATCGGAGTACTTTTCTAAGTCGATATTTTTGGTATTTGCAGAAGCAACATCATAAATATGAAGGGAAACTTCCGAATTTTTTTCACCTGCTTTTGGATATTTAAATGTTTCTATTTTAGGATACAAATCCTTTTGAAACATTGACATCGAAAATTCTGGAACTTGACTTTCATCAAATCGAATATAAGCTAGTTTTTTGCTGTCTCCACTCCAGTCGAATGCTCTTACAAATGCAAATTCTTCTTCGTAAACCCAATCCGTAATTCCATTGATAACTGCATTTTTCTTACCATCTGAAGTTATTTGTTTTGTTGTTTTAGAAGCGATGTCATAAATAAACAGGTTATTTTCTTTTGCAAAAGCAATTTTAGTTCCATCAGGTGAAAAGGTAGGTTCTTGAATTTTATAATCAAATAAAGGCGTTAATTTTTTGGAAGCTATATCATATAAAAAATAATTAGCAACAAAAGAATGACGAAATATTTGATCAGAATTATTAGCAATTAAAATTGTTTTTTCATCGGAACTGAATGTGTAACTGTCAATTCCTTCAAGAGCTTTATGGTCTTTAGAATCTATTAAAGTAGCCACTTTTTTAAGAGTTGCAAAATCGTACAAGTCAATTTGAGAACTTCTTGAGGCACGATCAAAATTCAAAACAGTATATTGATTTGTATTTTTTAATGCTTGTAAATCATCCATTCCTTTTGCTCTAAAAGCACCTGAATATATAGACTCAATGGTTATTTTTTGTTGGCCTAAAACTGAAAAAGTGGCGAATAGAACTAATAAAGTTAATCTGTAAATAAATTTCATAATTAGTATTTTTAAAAAACATTCAATTTTAGTGAAAATTTCTGAAATTACCACCTTTTTTTTCATAAAATGTAATTTCATACGCTACTTATTTTATTAGAATTGTTGAAAATGTATATTTGCATGAATTAATAATTTACACAGATGAATAACGCCATTGCCGGATTTTCAAAATTGTCAAAAGAAGAGAAGATAAATTGGATTGCAACTACCTATTTTTCTGATTCGAATGAAGCTATTTCTATTATAAAAAAATATTGGAATACCGATTCGAAAATCCAACAATTGCATGATGATTTCATTGAAAATACGATCACAAATTTTTATTTGCCTTTGGGCGTTGCTCCCAATTTTCTAATCAATGGAAAATATAAAACTATTCCCATGGCTATTGAGGAAAGTTCGGTTGTAGCCGCTGCTTCAAAATCGGCTAAATATTGGGCAACCCGAGGTGGATTCAAAGCGACCGTTTTAAATACTGAAAAAATTGGTCAAGTTCATTTTATATATAATGGTGATTTAGAAAAATTAGAAAGATTTTTCAAGGAATTACAACCTAAATTATACGAAACTACCCAGAGCGTAACCAAAAATATGCAAAAACGAGGCGGTGGAATTCTGTCCATTGAACTTAGAAATAAAACCAAACTAATTCCAAATTACTATCAGTTGCACGCTACTTTTGAAACGAAAGATTCAATGGGTGCCAACTTTATTAATTCGTGCTTAGAACAATTTGCAAAAACACTCAAAGAAGAAGCTAGTAACAATAGTAATTTTTCTGAAACTGAGAAAAATATTGAAGTCGTGATGAGTATTTTGTCGAATTATGTTCCTAATTGTATTGTTCGAGCTGAAGTTTCATGTCTAGTAGCAGAATTAGCAGATAAAAATATTGAGAACCCTGAAGTTTTCGCTGAAAAATTTGTTCAAGCAGTTCAAATTGCAGAGGTAGAGCCTTTCAGAGCAGTAACTCACAATAAAGGAATTATGAACGGAGTTGATGCTGTTGTTTTAGCAACAGGAAATGATTTTCGCGCAGTAGAAGCAGGAATTCATGCATATGCAGCTAGAAATGGAAGCTATTCTAGTTTATCTCACGCAAAAATTGATGAAGGAATTTTCAGTTTTTGGATAGAAATTCCATTAGCTTTGGGAACGGTAGGTGGATTAACTTCACTTCATCCGATGGTGAAATTATCACTGGAAATGTTAGAAAAACCATCCGCAAAAGAACTTATGGAAGTAGTTGCTGTTGCCGGATTAGCTCAAAATTTTGCCGCTTTACGTTCCTTAACAACAACTGGAATTCAAGAAGGACATATGAAAATGCACCTCAACAATATACTAAATCAATTTCAGGTAACTGATGAAGAACGGGTTTTAATAAAAAATCACTTTAAAGATACCGTAGTTTCTCACTCGGCAGCTGTTGATTATATTGAGAAATTAAGAAAATAGATTGCTTCTTATCTTGCAATAACAAAATGAAAAAAACTTTTTACAGTAACGGGAAACTATTAATTACAGGCGAATATTTAGTTCTTGACGGAGCAAAAAGTTTGGCATTGCCAACAAAATTTGGGCAATATTTAAATGTTTCTTCGGGCGACTTAGGTCAAATTCATTGGACAAGTTTTGATTTTGATAATAGCATTTGGTTTGAAGAAATTATTTCATTTAACGAGATTATTAATTTTAAAACTTCACCCGTTTCATCGCAAAGAGGCACATTAATTAAGATTTTACATGAAGCTTATTTATTAAACTCCGGTTTCTTAGATTCTTCTTTAGGTTATTCAATTTCTACAGTACTTACATTTCCAAAATTGTGGGGTTTAGGAACCTCATCGACCTTAATTAACAATATTGCGCAATGGTTACAAATAGATGCTTTTAAATTGCTTAATAATAGTTTTGGAGGAAGTGGTTATGATATTGCATGTGCTCAAAATGACACCCCTGTTTTATACCAATTAGAAAATGGTTTACCTATAATTGAAAAAGTAAATTTTAATCCTAAATTTAGGGATAGCATTTATTTTGTTTACTTAAATAAGAAGCAAAGTAGCAAAACGGCGATTGAAAATTATTATAAAAATCAGAAGAATTTGGATGTTGATTTTGCAATAATAAACGAAATTACTACTGCCGTTTTAAATTCTAATTCATTGGAAAAATTTTGCGATTTGCTAGACAAACACGAAAAAGTAATGAGTAAAATACTTGAACTTCCAACGGTAAAAGAGAGTTTATTTCCTGATTTTGAGGGTTCGGTAAAGAGTTTAGGCGCTTGGGGCGGCGATTTTGTAATGTCGGTTTCAAAGGAAAACCCAACGTCATATTTTGAGAATATAGGTTACAAAACTATTATTTCTTATAAAGATATGATTTTATAACCAAGAGTATTAATTACAAAAAACCCGTCAATAAATTGACGGGTTTTTTTATTAGGTAAACTATTTCTAATAGTTAAATTGCGATCTGTTATCTTCAATTTTAGCATCAACTTTCAATGCTGGAATAATTCTTCCAGAAGCTGAAGCATTTTGAGATTTTAATTTTGCTACATAATCAGTATAGTTTTTCAAAGCTGGAGCAGTAAATACCGTTTTGGTTTTCACTACATAAACTCCTAAATTACCATCTATTAGTGCCGAAATTTTATCTCCTTTTAATGCGAAAGCTGTTCCAACCACTTTTGCTTCTTGACCAACACCTGGTAAAGTTGGGTTTTCAAGAGTTACATCAATAGCTGGTTTTACCTGAGTTTTATTTGCAGCAGCAATAGCTTCTAAAGTAGCGCCTTTCATTTTAGCTTTGATCATTTCAGCTTTTTTCTTGTTTTTTAAGATTGGTTCAATCATTGGTCTAGCATCTGCAATCGGAGTTAAACCAGCTTCAAACACTGCTTTTACTTTTGCAATTACATTTCCAACATTAGGAACTTCAAATCTTTTCACATCTCCAATTTTAGTTTCGCCTTCAAAAGCCCAACGAACAATTTGTCTTTGGTTTCCTAATATTCCGAAATTTTCGTCCATTACTTTTACTTTAATGGTAGGGTTTGTTTGAAGTTTTGCAACTTTAGCTACTTTATCAAAATCACCTTCAGTAGCATCCATTTCAAATTTTACAGCAGTAGTGTAAATTTTATCAGAAGTAGCTTCAGAAGGCTCAATTTTTTGTGCAATAGTTGCTAAACGTACAGCATCTTGTTTATCTGTTACATTAATAATATGGAAACCAAAATCAGTTTCAACCAATCCAATTTTTCCAACAGGATTAGAGAAAACGAAATCGTTGAACGGTTTAACCATTTGCCCTTGAGCGAAATAACCTAAATCACCTCCTTGTTGAGAAGAAGAATCATCAGAATTCATTAAGGCAACCATCATAAAACTAGACGGATTTGCTTGAACTTGTGCAAATAACATTTCAGCTTTTGCTTTCGCTTGTTCTTTCGTACGCTTTTCCTTTTTGTTAGGCACTTGAGCACCTTCATAACTAATTAAGATATGAGAAGCCTTTGCATTTGCACCTGCTTTTCTTCCTAAAGATTTAGAAAGACATACATAATTACTATTAATATAAGGTCCAAAAACTTCACCTGGAGCCAAGTTAAATAACGCATCGGAAAATTGAGCTGGCAAATCTTTTTTAGCTATATAAGTTGAGTCGTAAGGCTTATCTGAATTAGCATTTACAAATTCAATTGCGTCTTTCGCCCCTTTAAATCCAGGCAATGTGTCATTTTTTCCACTTGCTTGATTGTATACAATTCTAGAAGATAGTAATGCATTAACAGAAGCTTTTACTTCATTTTCATCTTCTGGAGATGCTTTATCTTCAATTAAAACATATTGGATTTCACGAGATTCTTCAGCTTTGTATTTTTTCTCATTCGTTTTCATGTAGTTTGTAATTTCTTCGTCAGAAATTTTTACATTACTATCTTTAATTGTTGAGAATAAAACTGAAACATAATCAAAGTTAACTTTGTTAGCTTCCATTCCGTATTTAAATTTTCCTTCACTATCAGTGGTGTAAACTCCAGCTTTAATTAAAGAATTATAAATTTGAAACTTTGCATTTAAAGTTGCGTCTTTTTCTCTATCTTTTAAATTCTGAGCTTGATCAGGATTTGCTTTAAAAAATTCTTTAAATTTTGCTACATCAAATTTTCCGGCAGCATTTAAGAACGTTGGGTTTTGACCGATATTTTGATCCGCTTTAAAAATCTCCATAATGTGGTTTTCACCAACTCTGATTCCAAGTTTTTCGAATTCAGCTGTTAATAAAGCTATTGAAACCTCCTGATCCCAAACTCTATTTGCAGCTTGAGTTGAAGTAGCTCCTTGCCCACTTTTTTCTACATTACTAACTTTTATTCTGAAATCTTCAAATGAAATTCCTTTTCCATTAATACTTCCTACATCTTTTGAAGAACTTGAAAGACCCCCATTATTAAAAAGATCGCCAATGATAAATGCTAATAAACAAAACCCTATTACTAATATAAGAAGAAGTGAACGTTGTCTGATTTTTTGTAAAACTGCCATTTTTTATTTTGTTATTTAAAATTCTGTCTGCGAAAATACAATTATCTATTTAATAATAATAGTTGTAAAGTTATATTTTGCAATAAATTACCTTATTTTTTATAATATTAGTCAATTATAGACATTTTAACCAATTCGATTTTATTATTTGAAGCCTCTTCAATAACAAAATTATAGTTTCCAATACTTATTTTATTTCCTTTTTGAGGAATTTCTTTGGTATGATCTACTATAAATCCGCCTAAAGTTCCATAGGAATCACTTTCAGGAATATTAAGTTTGTAGGTTTGATTGATATAATCTACATCTAATCTTGCTGAAAATAGGAAAACGCCTGTTTCAATTTCTTGCTCAATTCTAATTTCTTCTGAATCGTGTTCGTCTTCAATTTCACCAAAAAGCTCTTCTACAATATCTTCAATAGTAATTATTCCAGCTGTTCCTCCATATTCGTCTAAAACTACGGCAACACTTTTTCTTTTTTTAATTAGCAAATCTAAAGCTTCTTTTATGAAAATAGTTTCAGGGACATATTCTACTCGAATCAATATTGATTTTATTGTTTTAGGTTTTTTAAACAATTCGAAAGAGTGAACATATCCGATACAATCATCCAAAGAATTTTGGTAAACCATGATTTTAGAATAGCCAGTTTTAATGAACATTTCCTTTAAATCGTCGACAGAATCGAGGATATCAACTCCTGATATTTCAGTTCTTGGCGTCATTATATCTCTAGCTTTTACTGCTGAAAATTCTAAAGCATTTTGAAAAATTTGAATTTCAGAATCAACATTTTCGTGGTCCTCAAAATGGTTCATTTGCTCCGAAATATAATTTCCAAGCTCTATTTTACTGAAAAACAAAGGCACAAAATCGCCTTCAGTTTTAAAAAAGCGTTTTAAAATGGTGTCTGAAATCCACATAATAAATGTAGAAACCACATAAAAAACGAGGTAGAAAAAATAGGCAGGAATTGCGAAAAACTTAACAAAACTATTGGCGTAAATTTGGAAAAATACTTTTGGAAGGAATTCAGAAGTAATCAAAACAATCAAAGTTGAAAGTACCGTTTGAATCAATAAATTTACTAAGCTAGAGAATTCTATTCCTAAAGTTACAAACCATCTCATTATGAGATCGCCCATGAAAAAACTATAAACTACCAATGCTACATTATTTCCAATAAGCATTGTAGCAATGAATTGAGACGGTTTTTCAGTTAATTTAGAAAGTATTTGAGAAAGAAAATTATCCTGTTTTTTTTCAATTTCAAGATATATTTTATTGGAAGAAATGAAGGCAATTTCCATTCCCGAGAAAAACGCACATAATATCAAACAGATAATGATAATTGTGATTTCCATAAATTATTTTGAATTGTTTCTTGCTTCGAATTTTTTAGCGAATTTTCTTCTAAAGAAAAACATAAAAACGGATAATAAAGCAATTCCTAAAAATAGAAAATGCTCGTCGGTTTCAGCGCTCCAAACTGATATTGCTTTGTAAATAAAAAATACAGCTGCAAAAAGATAAACGTATTGGGTATATTTTAAATAATTCATATAAATAATTTTTAATTTGCCTGATCAATTTCTCCGGTGATGCTTTGAGAATTTACGATTTTAAAATCTTTGCTAAAATCAATTCCTTCACCATAGGAAACTCCTTTCGGGTCTGTAAATTTAAACTTTTTTTCAGTATAAAACCACTCATTTTTTTGATCGAAATACAATTGAGAAGTTTCTAATACCTGTCCCATTTCATTTGTAATTTTCACATTTCCTTGCAAATCTATTAAGTTGGGCACTTTATAGGATACTGCATAATTTGAAGTAACAAATGTTTTTTTATTATTTACATCAAATAAAGTTACGTTTATCCCTTTTGGAAATTCGGTAAAAGGGTAAGTAACCGATGCATAATCTAGCATTTTAGGGCTTATCAAAATTGATTTTATTCTACCTGAATCTGTATATTTCATATTGAAATCATCGGCTTCACCACTAGGAGCAAATTCAGAAAAATTTTGCTTTTGAACTTCCTTAAAATTACTTTCACAAGATAATTGAGCTATTACCATAAGTAGTAAAAGACCAAAATTTCCGATTTTGAATTTATTGAAAGTCATAATTCAGGACGATTTTAAATCTGAAATAAAATTCAAATTAGAATAGTATTAATTCTAATAGTAGCGTCTTTTTTGAAACCATTTATCGTTAAGGGAAAGACCAATGGTGATATTAGTATAATTCTCTTGAACTAAATTAGCTGAAGTAGTTCCTCTTTGTCCATATTCCACACCAATATTAATATTTGAAAATACTCCAATTAGCGGCAACCCTAAACCAGCAGTAGCAGCATATTCTTTTATTGCAGTTTTATTAATTATAAGTCCTGTATTTTCATATCTTAAACCAGCTCTATAAATAATTTTTTCATAATATTTTGAAAAGGAATTATAGTTTGGAATATAAAACCCTCCTAGTGAATATCTTAATGAATTTTCAAAATTTACATTATTAATATCATTGAATCTGTTCCCCATATTACTGCTTTTTTGGAATGTAATTTCCGTTCCAAGCATCCATTTTTTGGTTTGTCCTAACCCAAAACCAAATGAAAATTTTGAAGGTAAAGTAATGTTTGTATTGTCAACATCAACCTCTAAGGACTGAACAAGAATTTCAGCTCCTGACGAAGAATATTGAATGGTCCCGATATTTCTAGAGTTTGTTGAACTTAATTTAGAATCTGTTGAAAACGTTAAGCTTGCAAATCCATTAAGTTTTTTATTAATTTCTGTGTTATAATTAACACCCGCAGTTAAAGTGCTTCCAGTAATGTCGGATAGATTTTTTTCTCTTGAGCCATATTGTAGCCCTTCTATAAATCGTAAAGAATAAGTTTCAATTTTTCCAAAATTATAACTGTAATCTATACCTACACTTAATTTTTTTGACACTGCATATCCAACACCAAAAAACACTTTATTTAACCCTCCAGTGCCTGAAAATTGTTTAATTTGTTGAGGGTATGTAGATGTTGCAGGAATGCTTGATTGAATATAGTAGCCCACTGATGAATAAGGCATTATACCAAAACCAACTCCAAATTTTCCTAAAGGAAGTCCTACGGCTAAATAATCCACTGCCGTTCTTCTGGCTTTTTCATTTTGAGAATTAGTAGCTAAGTCCGTTGTTAAATAGGTCCCGCCAAGAGAAAAGGTAGTTAATTTTAAATTGGTATAAGATGCTGGATTTTGAAAATTCAAGTGAATACTATCAGAATAAATCGTCAATCCTCCCATTGCTCGATTTTCTGCAGTTCCTTTAAATTTTATATCGCCAATTCCATAAAAAGAATAAGGTGAAGAAGTTCCCTGTTGGGCAAATGAAATTAAAGTAAAAAATAAAAAAGCGGGTACTATAAGTTTTTTAATCATTTTTGATTTTGTGTTGAAATGTTTGGTTCAAACTCTCTAAAAGGAAATTTGAATTGGCAAATATGGTATTTTTTAATCGTTTAGCCAAAAATTCTGTGTCTCCACCAGTTAAAATTATAATAAATTTAGGATAAATCGCTTTGTATTGAGAAATAAAACCTTCAATTTCATTAATTAAGCCATTTATTACACCCGAATTTATTGATTCAGAAG
>CALPLL020000002.1 GCA_943324395.2 Rhizobium sp. Q54 | reverse complement strand
CTCCATTCCTTCTAATGCCTGAATACTATCTGCTGAATAATTATTTTTATTTATTTCTTCGCTCATATTAATGTAATTCTGAATATTTTTTTGTTTAACGTACAAATATAGTCAAACAAGAATTAATATTCCCTTAAATCGCCTGTTTTGTAGTTTAAGTTATTAACATATATCGGTTAATTACTAAGACGTTTATTGCCAATAAAAAACGCTTACTAAAAGTAAGCGTTTAGAAACGAAATGCAATAAAAAAACTAACTAAAAATCACATTTGTTTTCGCAATATCGGTATCTGCATTTACGTGAGCAGCATTCGCTCTTCCACTAGGATCTTGATTTTCCTGCCATTTTGGAATCCATTTTCTAACGGTTTCGGCTGCACTTGTTTGAGGATAATATTTATTGAAAATTGTTCTATAATAATAGGCCTCTTTGGTTGTAGGTGTATTATATGGAAATAAACTGGCAGCAGATTCCAATTCAGAATCAGTTACTTTTGAAGAACAATATTCAATTAATTGATCTATCCAATTGTAACCTACTCCATCAGAAAATTGCTCTTTTTGTCTCCACAAAACCTCATCAGGCAAATAGGGATTATCTGGAGTGTCAAAAGCTTTTCTTAAAATGTATTTTTCTTTGCCGTTATAAGTTTTAGGTTGTTTTTCTTCGGCTTTGATTAACATAGCAATATCCAAAAAATCTTTATCTAAAAATGGAACTCTAGCTTCTAGACCATGAGCCATTGTTGATTTATCAGCTCTTAACAAATCGGCTGTGAATAATTTTTGAACTCTTTCAATTGTTTCTTTTTGAAAATCAACTGCAGATGGGGCGTTTCTAAAATACAAATAGCCACCAAAAATTTCATCGGCTCCTTCACCAGATAAAACTACTTTTATTCCCATATCAGTAATTGCTTTTGACAAGAAATACATTGGGGTACTAGCGCGAATTGACGTTACATCGTAGGTTTCTAAATGCCAAACTAATTTGTCTAATATTTCGATTCCTTGCTCAATAGTAAAGTGAATTTCGTGATGTTCGGTTCCTAAATAATCCGCTACTTTTTTGGCCGCTAAAGCGTCTGGGGCATTAGCATCTAAACCAATTGAAAAAGAATGTAATTTCTTACCGCTTTCCGCTAATAATCTAGAGGCAATCGAAGAAGTTAATGAAGAATCAAGTCCTCCTGAAAGTAAAACTCCAATTGGCACGTCGCTCATCAATCTTTTGCGAGTGGCTTCTGTTAATGAAGTTCTAATTAATTCCAAATCCAATTCGTGATCGGCCTTTAAATAATCTTCATATTCAGGATGGTAATATTTTACAAAACCTGTTTTTGGGGTATAATAATGCCCTGGTGGAAATGTTGAAAATGTTTTACATTGGTCAGCAATAGGCTTCATTTCCGATGAAAAATAAGTTCGCCCTCTTTCATCCAATCCATAATACAAGGGCTTAACGCCCATTGGGTCTCGACCTGCAATATAATCGTCACCATCAACAATTACAAAAGCCCAATCCCCATGCAACATATTGCAAAAATCATATCCAAATTCTTCATATAAATGAACGATAACTTCAGAATCTGATTTAGTTCTAAAAGTATGATGTTTTAGAATTCCATCTCTCAATTCTTGATGATTATAAACCTCACCATTGTGAACCATCCAAGCTGTTTTTGAACCTTGAATTGGTTGTCTTCCCGAATGTAAATCTATAATTGATAAGCGCTCATGACTAAGTATATGACCGTTTTCAGTAACATGCAAATCGCTTTCATCTGGTCCACGATGCGACATTCTTTTAGAAAGTTCTCTAACTAAACCTTCTTCTTTTCCTTTTCCAATAATGGCTAAAATTCCACACATAATATATAATTTTTACTTCTGCAAAAGTGAATATTATAATTCCTTTTTAAAACAAAATTGAATTATTTAGTTATAATTTTAAACAAAATAATATATTTTTATATAAATATGAAATTAAATATAGTTATTATCTATAGAATAAGTTATAAATCGTAAAAACAAGGGTTATGAAATACTTTCAATATGGTATTTAGTTCCATTAATCTCAAACTCAAAACCCACTTTATTTCCCATTAATTTTTCTCCAAGTGGAGATTGTGATGAAAGAGCAATAATATTTACTTGGTCAATGGAAATTTTAGGCAATGCTAAACTTAAATACAAATAGATTCCATTGGCTTGAACCAAACTTCCTAATGCAATTGTAGAATGTTGCAAACTTGAATCTATTTTGTCTAAAATCATTTTTTGATCTAGCACTTCTTTGAGTTTATAGTTGAGTTTCTCTTGCTCTAAATGCATCATTGATAAAGCGGTTTCGTGTTTGTCACCTGCCGATCCTTTGGCATCATTCTTAGAATCTTCGGTCAATGCCGAAATCATGTCCCGAAAAACATCAATTTTATCTTGGACTTGCTGTGTATAATGAAGATGGATTTTTTGTTTGAAAGTCATATTGAAAAATTAACCACAAAAGTTACAAAGTTAAGCGCAAAAGTAAGATTTGTATTTTGAGTCTTTTGTGGTAAAAAAATTAAAAATCAAATTTATAACTTGCTCCCAACAACACTTGAAGCCCTTGAACTGGATAATTCATCCATTTTTGATAAGTTTGATTGGCAATATTATTCAATTTTAAAAATCCTGTTAATCGTTCGCTATGTTGGTATCCAATATTAAAATTAGCATCAAAATAGCTTTTCAAATTAGTCGTTTCTGGATAATAGGCTGGTGGAAAAATTGCAATCATACTCTGTTTGTAAACAACATCTTTTCTTTCGCCAACATAGAACACATTTGCACCAGCAAACCATTTTTTAGTGATGTTTACATTAATAGTAGCGCCTAATTTAATCGATGGCAAATTCCATGCTTCCTCTTGATAGGTTGTGAAATATTTACTGAAGGAACCGTTTAAACCTATGGTTATGTTTTTTGTAAAATCGGCTTTTAATTCTCCAGAAAAATTCAAGGTTCTTAAATCATCGTAAACTACACCAAAAGAATTTCCAAATTGGTAGCTCTCAGAATTTGTAGAAAACATATTGAATTTATTGGTTATAAAAAGAGGCTTGTTTTTTTCGTTTTGAATTGAACTACGAACGATGTAACTTACATTGCTTGCCAATTTACCTTTTAATCCTGCAAATAAATCAAACTGTTTATCTGTAGGAGCAATTGCTAATGTTGGAGATACGAACGGATTCTCATTGGAAAAATCACGATAAGAATTTTGATCTAAACTACCTTCAACACCCGTATAAAAAATCATGTAATCACCAACCACTTTTAAAGAAGCATTTACTTGCGGATATACAAATAATTTACTGGTACTATTTTCATTATCAATACTATAAAAAACAGATGCTCCTATATTTATGGCCCAATCATTTTTATTAACTATGATACTTGGATGTATTCCAAAATTGGTAAAACCGTATTTTATTGCATTTGTTCCTGAGAAGTTTTTATCAAAATTACCACCTAAATAATCAAGTATAAAATTGGTCTTAATTTTCTGGTTTAAAAGATTAAATTCGAAGGATGGTTTTACAAAAAATCTGTTTTCTACCGACCCAAGAGCGTCCCAAAAACGATTGTATTTCATACTAGCTTCTTTAAAAAAACTATCATTCAAACTCAAATTTGTTCCAACATAAAAATTATTAAATGTGTGTTTTGGATTAATTCTATCTAGTGTTGGCTGAGAAAAATTTTCAGGAATTCCATACCAATTATAGATTTGATTTTGATACCCTAAATCTGAAATCCAAGTCAAATTTTGAAGTTGATTTCCGTAAGTTAAATCTACAGAAGTCTTGTAAAAATCATTATTTAAAGCAACCTCATTTATTCCACCTTGGGACGAAAGATGTCTGAACATTCCACCAATATATTCATGATCACTGATGTTTTCTGTAACAAAAAGTTCAGCATTAAGGGAAGTGTAATTTCCCAAACCTAGATTGGCAAAGTTCTTATATAATTTTTCCGATTGGGATTTATCAACATTTGCAGCACGGCCCTTTAAAGGAACAAATGTAGATGCAACTGGAAATGAAAAGAAGTTATACTTAATTTCTTCTTTTTTAGTATTATCAGCATCCTCAAGAGCAGGTATTTCTTTAACTTTAAAAGCATCAGAAATTGTTGGAGTGTATGGTTTTACAACATTTACAACTTCTGTTCCAATGTTCTCTTCTTTCTTTTGAGCAATAGAAAATTGGATTCCGAAAATTATTAAAACTAAAACCATTTTATTTTGAAATATCTTTTTCATTTGATTTCTTTATTTATTTTGTGATCGACGAATTCGTCTTCGCTTCTTCGGTTTTAATAAAATCCAATTCCTTTTGAGCTTCTTCTAAAACATCTGGAAATGAAGTGAAATTCTTAATCACACTATCCAAGATATAAGTGGCTTGAAAACTATCTTTCAATCCGTAGAAATTTTTAGCCATTACCACCAACCCTTTTGCTCCAAAATATTTATAACCAGAGTAATCTTTAGTTAATTTTTGAACTACAGTATTTGATTCCTCAAATTTTCTGTCGGAATTCTTAAAATAAGCATCGTAATACAAGGCTTCCGCAGCCAACTCCCCTTTTGCGATTGATGATAATTTTGAATAAGCTAGACGTGCTTTTGGCAAATCATTTGAACTAAAAGCGGCTCTCGCAATTATAATTTGGGCATCACTTTTTACTTTGTCGTCCGTTTTTGGATTACTCAATACTTTTTCGGCATATAAAACGGCGTTTAAATAATCCTTTTGCTCATAATAGGTTTTCATCAAATTTGCTTGTGCAAATGTTATATTTTGAGGAAAATCAGCTTCGGTTTCTAAACGTTTTAATATTGGAACTAACTTCGAATTATCATTAGATTTAATAAAAATTTCAGATAATCTTGCCAAGGCTTGTTCGGTAAATTCATTTCTTGATTTAGAAATAACAAACTCATAATTGGCAACTGAATTGGCTTCTAATCCCTCGGTAAAATACGATTGCGCTAAATAGAAATTAGCATTCAAGGCATGATTACCATTTGGAAATTTTGTAACATAATTACTAAAACCTGAAATGGCTTGTTTGGTATTATTTTGCAAAAATTGTTTTTCGGCAGCTTCAAAAGTGTCATTATCTAATTCTGAATCGGTAACAGAAACAAAATCCAATGTTCTTACCCAAGTTGCATATTCATCAACTTTTCCATTATCTACATAAATAATTCTTGCGGTAGAAACGGCTTCCAGGGCCTCAGGAGATTTTGGAAATTCTGCTGCAACTTTTTTAAATTTTGCAATTGCTAGATCGTCTTTTTCAGTATTATAATAAACCAATCCTTGTCGTAAAATAGATTTAGAAGCGTAGGAACCTTTTTTGAATTCGCTTAACAATTGATCGTAGGCTTTAATTGCTAAATCATAATTTTTCTCTGCCACATAGGTGTTTCCTAATTCAAATAAGGCATCGTCTCGGTATTGCGATTTAGAATAATTGGCAATTAACTTATTTAAATCATCAATTTTTCTATCATTTTTATTCACAAAACCGTAACTAATTGCTTTTTGAAAAGCCGCATAATCGGCATCAATACCTTTCAAATCAATTGCTTTATTATAAGCATCCATGGCTGGCCAATATTTTGCACTTACAAATCGGCTATCACCAATACGCAAATAGGAATCGTTCAAACGAATTTTATCGTCTTTAACAGCTTCAACTTGAGCTTGAAAAAAATCACCAGCTTGATCGTACTCTTTTAACTTAAAATAAGAATACGCAAGGTTGTAATTGATGTTTTTCGATTCAGAAGTGTTTTTCGATTCTGGAAAAGTCATAAATTGCTTGAAACTAATTAAAGATTCGCTAAAATTATCTAAAACATATTCCGTTTCGCCTTTCCAAAAAGTGGCACGACAGGTAAATTTAGGATCTTGTTGTTCGCTTATTGATTTCTTAAACATTACTAATGCTTCTTGATAATTTCCATCAGTAAATAATTCTAAACCTCTATAAAATGTTACTTTTTGATAAGCCTGTTTATTTGCAAAACTTCTATTTTTTTCTAATAACTCTAGAGCACCTTTATAATTTTTTGAAGTGATAAATGAATTAATTAAAAGAGATTCAACATCTATTTTACTTGGTGAATTGGGATATTTAGTTAAAAAAGAAGTCAAAACATCAGGAACACTTTGATAGGAATTTCCAATATCATAGCTCAATTTCGCATAATTAAGAAAAGCATCTTCTTGAATTTTCAAATCAAAAACCATTTCAGACGAATTTTTAAATGCGTTCAATGCTTGTTGTTTTCTATTGGTTTTCAAATAACTTTGACCCAAATGATAGTATGCATTTTGAGCAACAACATCTTTTCCGTCTATAATTTTATTAAATTGAGTGATCGCATTTTCAAAATCATTCTGCTGATAATAAGCAAATCCTAATTGGTAATAATCTGTATTATTCCACTTTCCTTTTTTCCCTTTATATTGATTTAAAAATGGAATAGCATTCTCGAATTGATTTAAATTGAAATAGCTTTCTCCTATAATTTTATTCAATTCTGATTTTTCTTGAGCATTTGATTTAGCTAAAGCTATAGATCCAAGATCAATTGCTTTTTGAAAATCACCCGATTTAAAACTCATGTCGGCTTGAAAATAGGACAACTTTTCTTTGTATTTTTCATCACCAGCAACTTGATCAAAATACTTATTTGCATTTTTAAAATCATCCCCTTCATAAGCCAAAAACCCTAAATAATATTTAGCTTGTGAACCATATATATTGGAATTTTGAACTTTATTGAAATATATTGTGGCTTGCGATTTATTTTTTTCATTAAAAAAAGCATATCCTTTTTGGAAATTAAATTTATCAATATCATCATTATTTAAAGAACTTTCATCTACTTTTTCAAACCATTTTAATGATTCTGAAAAACTACCTTGATCAAAATTATGCCCTGCAATTTCAATAAAAGCGATATTTCTTTTAGTGCTAGTTGGATAATCCGTAATAAAATTTTGCATCAATAAATCAGAATTAGACTGATTGAGTTTTATGGCGCAAATAGCACTGTAAAAAGTACAATCCGATTGAACTTCTTGTCCAAGATTCTCTAATTTTACTTTTTCAAAAATTATTTGTGCCGATAAATATTGCTTATTATTAAACAGTGAAATTGCCTGATTAAAGTCTACTAAATTGTTAGTGTAGATCTCGGATTTTTGAGCAGAAACTGTTGTTACTATTATTAGAAACAAAAATATAAGGAACCTTAATGGTTTTTGCATAACGTTGAAATTTAGTAATATCAAATATATCTATTTATACATCCTATAACGAACTTAATCTGATTATTATTATGAACATATTTTTAAACAATAAATAAGAAAATTGAAATTGGAAATTCATTAAAACTTATTACTTTTACAAAATAAACAACAAATCCTATGTCACAACCTATTTTATTTTTAAGAAACGTAACCATTTACCAAGAAGAAAAAGTCATTTTAACAAATGTTAATTTAGAAGTCAACGAAGGTGAATTCATCTATTTAATTGGAAAAACAGGTTCTGGGAAGAGTAGTTTTATGAAAACTTTATATGCTGATTTACCATTAACAGAAGGGCAATCAAACATTGTGAATTTTGATTTAGCAACATTAAAGGAAGATGATATTCCTTTTTTAAGAAGAAAATTAGGTATTGTATTTCAAGATTTTAAACTTTTACCAGATCGAACTGTAAACGAAAATATGATTTTTGTTTTGAAAGCTACTGGTTGGATTGATCTACCAGAAATGCAAAATAAAATAAACGAAGTATTAGACAAAGTTGACATGAAATCTTTTGCTTCCAAAATGCCACACCAATTATCAGGAGGAGAGCAGCAGCGTGTAGCAATCGCTAGAGCGTTACTGAATGATCCTGAATTAATTTTGGCAGATGAGCCAACTGGAAATCTAGATCCTCAAACAAGTATTGAAGTTATGGAAGTTCTAAGAAAAATTAATGCTTCAGGGAAAACAGTGATTATGGCTACTCACGATTATGCGCTTTTGATGAAATATCCATCGAAAACCTTAAAATGTGAAGACAGTAATATATTTGAAGTTGTTCAAAAAATAGCTTAATGCTTTCTATTCTTATTCCAATATACAATTACAATGCTTATCCATTAGTTTTGGAACTTCACAAGCAATGTTTGGAATGTAAAATTGAATTTGAAATTTTATGCCAAGATGATGCTTCAAAATCGGTTTTAAATTCAGAAAACGAAAAAATAAATTCGTTGTCGAGTTGTAGTTTTACTGAACTTAAAATTAATATTGCTCACAGGCAAAATAGAAACTCGCTTGCTAATAAAGCTAAATTTGAAAATTTACTTTTTATAGACGGAGATTCCATTATTATTCGAAATGATTATATACCAAATTATATTTCTTGGTTAAATGATTTTGATATTATTTATGGCGGAAGATTACATCCTGAAATATGCCCGTACAACTATCAAAAACTTCGATGGAAATACGGAAAATTCATAGAAGATAAATCAGTTGAAAAAAGAAATTTAGCTCCGTTTCAATCTTTGTTATTCAATAATACAGTTATAAAAAAAACTAGTTTTGATAAAGTAAAATTTGATTCTCACTTAACTAAATATGGCCATGACGATACCCAACTATCGTATCAACTTAGCCAATTTAATCTGAAATTAAAGCATATTGACAACCCAGTTGAACACGGCGATATCGATTCCAATAAAGAATACATAAGTAAATCTAAGAGTTCACTTGAAAATTTGGTTGTCTTGTATGACGATGGAAAAATAAATACGGATTTTTCTAGGTTAATTTCGTTATTATTACTTTTGAATAAATTGAAATTAACGTATTTGATTTCCGTATTTTTCAGAATATCAAAAGGTTTTCTGTATAAAAATTTGGAAGGTAATAATCCTAATTTATTAGTTTATAATTTTTTTAGAATTGGGTATTTGTGTAAAATTAGCACCTTAAAATTTAAAAAATAGATTTTGCTTTTATATCCTTAAAAAGTGAATCCCAAAGAGGCATAATGTTGTCAATATTGTAATTCAAACTCTTTAATTTAGCGTTTTTTCCCATTTCGATTCTTTTTGAATCATTGTTTATCAAATGTAAAACAGCATCAACATAATCGGATTCGTTACCATTTTTGATTAATAACCCATCTGTTTTATGGGTAATAATTCCTCTTGGTCCACACGGACAATCATAGGAAATACAAGGTAAACCCGACGCCATTGCTTCAATTAATACCATTCCAAAACCTTCAAATCTTGAAGTCATTAAATAAATTGAATTCTCTTGGTATTTTGAAACAATATCATTTGTTGGTTCGAAAAAACTAACGCTATTGGTAAGATTTAATTCTGATGTTAACTTTTGTAAAAATAAGTCATCACTAGACTTTCCATATATATCAAGATGCCAATCAGGATGTTTTTTTACTATTCTTTTCCAGATGTACAGCAATCTATCAAACCCTTTTTCATATACATGCCGACCAACAGCAATTACTTTTTTAGAATTTAGCTTTGCAAATTTATCGGTATAAAACCATAGTGGGTTTGGAATAATTATTCCATCAGGTACGTTCCATTCTTTTATACTCTCGGCTGTTTCAACAACAAAATTATCAAAACTTCTAGCGGCAAACTTTTTGAATAAAATAGATAAATGAGTGCCGATTAAATTAAAAATCGAATCATTTTCCTTTTCAACAACACTCAACGAACTATGTATTTCTAGAACAATAGGAATTTTTGTTTTTAAAATAAATGGAAGTAAAAAAGCCTTAATTCCATTATCACAAACAATAATAACATCAGGTTTTAATAATTCAATCTGATGGTTTAATTTAGTTTTATAATCAAATAAAAACTGAATAGAATTTCGTTTCAAAATAATATCATGAAAGCCAATTTTTTTATTGAAGTTATAGAACTGTGGGAAACTTCCATTATTTTGAGTCAGAAAATCAATATTATAATCCCATTTTTCAATAAGATAATGTGTTTTAATAGCAAGTACTCTCGCAACACCGCCTTCATTATTAATATTTGGAACTACATATAGGATTTTCATTATTTAGAACTCAAAAATTCATTATAATCACGAATATAATCGGCTTCTTCAAAAACATCTGACGCTAAAACAAGACAAACTGCACCTGAAGAAAAATTTTCTAGTTCGCGCCAAATACCTGCTGGAATGAGCAATCCAATATTTGGTTTATTTAATAAATAACTTTTCTTTTCCTTGCCGTCATTAAGTGTAACTTCAAAACTACCGCTTAATGCAATTAATATTTCTTGCTGATTTATATGGGAATGACCGCCTCGGAAAGCAGTGCTTGGAACATCAAATAAATAGTATATTCTTTTTAATTCAAATGGTAAAATGTCATTTTGAACAAAAGCTAAATTTCCACGTAAATCTTCAATAGTGGGAATTTGAAGTAGTTCTATATCGGCAATTTTTGTCATAATATCACTTATTTATTTGCATTAAATCCAACCATTGTTTACCAATTGTTTCTATAGAAAAATGTTGGCTATTTGGTAACGCATTTTCCTTACAAATAGTATATAATTCTGTATCCAAAATTAATAAATTCATAGCCTCAGTCAATTTTTCTAAATTTTGATTTTCAACTAGCAAACCATTACTTTTATTGATAATCATTTCGCTTGGACCAGATAAACAATCAAATGAAACAACTGGAGTTTCACACGCAAATGCTTCCAAAATCACATTTGGCATTCCCTCATTTTTGCTACTTAAAACTAGAAATTTAGCATTTTTTAAGTAAGAATACGGATTCTTTTGGAAACCTACGAAATGTACTTTTTCTTCAACTTTATTTTGCTTAGCTACTATTTTATAATCTGGTATTTTTAGACCTTCACCAACTAAAACCAAATGAATATTCTGCTTTGGCAAAAGCGAATTAGAATAAGCAACAATCAATTTGTCGAATTGCTTAACGTCAGTATCCATCTGACCAATACCAATAATATATTCAAAATTTAAATCAATTGGCTCATTACTTTTTGATTGAATTTCTTTGAAATTTATTGGATTGTATATCGTTTGAACATTTAACAATTGATGTTTTTGTTCAATTAATTCTTTAGTTTTATTAGTAACAGTGACAATTTTATAGGAATTTTTATGTGTAAATCGGGTTAAAAAAGACCAATTTGACATGTAATGCTCGATTAAATAGCTATGAACCGTAAAAATAGTTTTCGATTTATATATAAATTTGGAAATAAGTAATTCCTGAAGTGGCTTATTTCGAAATCGAAAATCAATTATAAAATCAAAATTATTATTTCTTAGATAATTCTTCAAAATTAAGAAACGTTTTAGCTTGTTAAAAATTCCGTTTGACTTGTTTTTTAATTTACCAAGATTTAATAATTTACCTGAAAAATCATAGGAAACTTCATCAATAACAATAATATTGTGGACATCAATTCCTTGCTTATCAAAAAAAACAGACAAATTTGCCATCACTCTTTCCGCTCCACCTATTCCTAGTCGGTAGCCAATTAAAGCAATTTTAGTTTTTTTGTTAGGTATTATCATCAACGTTTTCTTATTTTCGTATCAAATATAACTCTTTTAGAAAAATATGCAAGAGAATCCACTTGTATCGATAATTTGCTTGGCATTCAATCATGAGAAATTTGTGGTTGAAACTTTGAATTCTGTTATACAACAAAATTACACTCCAATTGAGCTTATTATTGTGGATGATTGTAGTTCGGATAATACAAAATCAATAATTAAAAATTGGCTAAAATCTAATCCTGAGGTACAATATTTTAGTAATGAAATAAATATTGGTAATACAAAATCATTTAATAACGCACTAAAAATTGCCAAGGGAGATTATATAATTGATTTGGCTGCAGACGATTTATTATTACCAAATGGAATTCAAAATCAGATTAATGCATTCCAAAAAAGTAAATTCAAAAACCTAGGTGTTGTTTATGGAAATGCTGAAATTATAAATGAAGATGGAAGTTTTAATTCCTTTTATTTTCCGGTAGATCAAAGTGGAAAAGTAATTTCAAATAGAACTATTGGAGATATTTACTGTTCAGTTTTGTCATCTGGAGATAGTATTTGTTCTGTTTCAGGAATGATTAAGAAAAGTGTTTTTGATTTTTTAGAGGGTTATGATGAAACTTTAGCCTATGAAGATTTGGATTCTTGGATTAGAGCTTCAAGGGAATTTGAATTTGATTTTATCGATGACGTTTTGGTCAAAAAAAGAACGGTCAACAACTCACTAGGAACTAAGTTTTACACAAAAAATCATAAAATCAATATTTCTACTTATAAAATTCTTTTAAAAGCATTGAAATTAAATCGTTCGAAAGCTGAAGATTTGGCACTTCAAAAAAGAGTTCATTATGAAATAATTCACTCTTTTAAAAATCATAGTTTAAATTTGTTTTTGAAGAATATTGGACTTCGAATAGCTATTTCTTGGAGAAAAAAATTCAAGAAATATTCAAACTAATCAATATTTTTTCTAATTAATTTATTGAGTGGAGCTTCAATGTATAAGTAAAATACTATTGAAATGATATTTAAAGAGAGGAATAAAAACCACTGATTTATAAAAAATTTATTCAAAATAGTTACGAATATTCCTAGATGAATTAGATAAAAAATATAGGAACTTTTACCCAATAACTGTAGTGTTTTTGAACTGAAAAAATTAGAAATAAAGGTCTTTTCTTTTATTAAGCCAAGGAATAAAGGTGCAATTCCAAAAACAGGCAATACAATTGTATTTATAATCTTTCCGGTAAAATTGTCAACTCCAAAACCACCTTCAACTTTTAAAGAAACAAGTGCGCAAAGACTTAAAATAATTCCTGCAAGTCCAATATAAGTAAATCCTTTGAAATTAAACGAGAATTTTCTTAGAATTAACGCCAATCCAATACCAACAAAAAACTCGCAAATTCTTCCAAAGAAAGTGAAATCAAACATGAAATTTGTTGATTTCATAAACCCATTACAATCTATTCCACTAAAATAAGAAACCAAAAGAAGTCCCAATCCAATAAAAACTAATGGTATAATAACTAGGTAAATTCTACTTTTATTGATTAAAATAAAAAAAAGTGGAGCCGTAAAATAGAAAGCCTCTTCAACGGTTAAAGACCAACCTTGGGCTATTCCTGTAAATTTAAGATCGTCTGAAAATCCTTTTAGAAAAGAAATATTGTAAAAATAATTCTGTAAATCAACCCAACCATTTTGTGAATAAACAAAAGCAAAAAAAACAAACGTTAGTGTTGTAAGAATAAAATACATTGGATAAATCCTAGCAACACGTTTTATTAAATAACTTTTGAAACTAAAATTTGGCTCATCATAATAACGATTACAGATTAAAAATCCACTTAATACAAAGAAAATGGTCACTCCAATATGAAATTCACAAAAGAAATCATGAGCATATTTCCCATAAACCTCAATAGAAAAAGGATTGTAATGATGAACAAAAACCATGAATGCAGCAAGTGCTCGAATCCCTGTTAGCGCTGGAAAATTAATCTTATTCATTGCGTTTAAATTTATTTTTTAATTTTAGAAAATAAGAATTAATAGCAACTCGTTTGTTTATTTCAATGTAGGAAAAGAAAATAGAAAAAACTAAAATCAAACCTAGAGGATAGTATGCATAAGGGTAATCAATCGTGAAAGTGATTGTGCATGCTGAAATTCCAATTATAAAACAAATCAATATTACTTTAAAAGTATCTTTTCTAATCGAAAAGTCATATTTCTTTTTTAATAAAGGAATTATATACATTGAATAAAGTAAAAATTGAACTGAGCTAGCTATTCCAATTCCTACTAATCCTAAATAATGATAGAAAAATACAGTTGAAGCTAATAGGAATATATCACTGATTATTTCTTGTTTGAAATACAATTTGTTATCCCCTTTTGCTAAAATCACAAATGCTAAAGGCCAAATTACCGTCTTAATAATTACTGCAAATAATGCTGCTTTAAAAATAAATAAAACTCCCAAGAATTGATTAGAATATAGTAATTCAACTATAATTGGTCCACAAAAATACAAGAAAATTATAGCGGGCGTTATTAATAATAAACCAATTTCAATTTGGTCATTTACTAAGTCTCTAACTTTACTATTGTCACTTTGAACCTCGGTAATTCTTGGATAAAAATCAGTTCCCATAGCATTAAAAATTAGACCAACATAGGAAATTAAAATTACAGAACTCACTTCGAATAATCCTAAAATTCCGGCACTTGAACCATTACCATTCAAATATAATTTTATTAAATAACTGCATATTTGACCAAAAATAACATTAATAGAAAGTAGAAATCCCATTTTCATTAATGGTTTTCCTCTTTGAAATGTATCAGCGATAGAAATGGAAATCTTATTGATTTTAATGTTTCTGGTGAAATAGAGATTTACTAATAAATTGATAACACTAGAAGCCAAAATAACAGTAATAATACCATCAAATTTAAAAAAATAATAAATTGGAACAGTGATCAATGTAATTAAAATCGAAGCTATTACGTTTGAAATAGCAAGAGACTTAACCATTCTCAACCCTTGTAAAAGTGCAATTCTGGTTGAAGTCAAATTTGAAAAAATAAAATTAACCGACAAAATTACAAACCAGAAATAATAATTAGTTGTTCCAAAAGTCAATTCACTTAGCAGCTTTGAAAAAATTATAGTTAATAAAGCTCCTAAAATACTTGTGAAAATTGACCACCTTTGAAGAACAATATATCGCTCTGAAAATTTAATTTTATCATTTTCAGCATTTGCCATACTCACTTCACGCACTCCTGTAATATTAATTCCGAAGCTTGTAAGTGAACTAATAATTGCAACTGTATTATTTAATAATCCTACTATTCCTATACCAAATGGTCCTAAAAAAATGGCCACAAACTTAGATCCTACAATACTCACCAACATTTTCATTGCTTGTGCAAATCCAAAAATACCAGTAGCATTTAGAATAGTTTTATGGGAATTTTCTTTACTTTTAATTTCCATTTAGTCAATTTTACATCCGAAATCTAGATATTGATTTTTAAACTTGTGAACCCATTTTTTCCATTCATTACTAGAAGCATCAGAGTGACATTCTTTTAGTAGTAAATCATCAATTTTATCTTCATTTAAATCTTTTGGGTAATTTTCCATAGCATCAAAACCATTATTATACCATGCTTCATTAATAATTTTATTAAAAGCAAATAAATCAAAATTCACATTTTCAAACTTTTTATTTTGATTGCTTGCAGAAGAGAGAAAACCTGTTCTCAAAAATTCTGAATTGGTAAAACCAAAAAATTGTAACTTTTTCTTACGATTAATAAATTTAAGGGCATTACTTAGTTGAAGTCCTTCATCAACATTATTCTTGTGATTTTTCCATAATTTAAGAAAATACTTCTTATTGAAAATCGCACCTGAAGTTGCATAAATAGAATAATATTCTAAATATTTATCCAAATTATAAATCTTAAAAATAGTTAGTATTTTTCTAATTTTAAATCGATGCAATCTAAATATAAAATGAAATAAAACAGGATTTGTAGTGTATAAATTAGGGGTGAAAATAGAATATTCATCATTAACATTATGAATTTTGTTAGGCAAAAGTTTCGGATTTCCAAGCCAACATAGTTTCAACATTTTTATTTTATCAGATTCTAAATTTAATCTGATTTTTTTTAAGTGAATGGGTTTTGTAAACCAAAAATCATCTTCAATTAATAAGAAATAATTTGAAGCATTTTCAGCAGCACTTAACCATAAATCAATTGGTATTTTTGAGTTTACATTTGAATCTCCATTTAAAATAGCATTGGATTTTTCAAAATATAAATCTGATTTTAATATTGTAATTGACGGAAATTTTTCCAGTAATTTATCGAGGTATTTTTTTGGAGTTCCATCATCTAAAACTATGATGTTAAAATTTTTATCATGAATATTTAAATAAATACTTTGAATGCATCTATCCAAATAATAAGGTCGATTAAATGATTTTATTAATAAGTCCATGAATTCATTTTTTGAATCACAAAATCAACTTCTTCATCAGTCATTACAGGACTTATTGGCAAACTCAAAACCTCCTCATGGATTTTTTCTGTTATTGGTAATTGCAAATTATTCCAATGTTTAAAAGCCTTTTGACGATGAGAGGCAACAGGATAATGAATTAGTGTTTCAATTCCATTTTGTTTTAAATAATCTTGTAATTCAGCTCTTTTTGGAGTTCGAATTACAAATAAATGGAAAACATGATTATCTGAAAAATCCCAAAATGGTAAGATTATATTGTCATTATTTATTTCTAGTAAATAACGCTTTGCTATATTTTTTCGAATTTGATTTTCAGCATCTAAGTTGGGTAATTTCACATTTAAAAACGCGGCTTGAAGCTCGTCTAATCTGGAATTAACCCCAATAAATTCATTGTAATATTTAGCTTTGGAACCATAATTTCGAAGTGAAAATAATACTTCAGCAAGTTGACCGTCATTTGTAATTACAGCACCAGCATCTCCTAAAGCTCCAAGATTTTTTCCTGGATAAAAACTAAAAGCTTGAGTGTTTATTGATTTGTTATTCTCCAAAGTTGCTCCATGGGATTGAGCAGAATCTTCAACTACAATCAAATTATTTTTTATAGCAATCTCATTTATAACATCTAATTCAGCCAATTGTCCATAAAGGTTAACCGCTAAAATAGATCTCGTTTTATTAGTAATTTTTTCAGTAATTAAATTCGGATCTATTGTATAGGTTTCTAATTTTGGTTCAACCAAAACTGGAACTAAATCTGCTTGAATTATTGATAATATAGAGGCAATGTAAGTATTTGCTGGGACAATTACTTCGTCCCCTTTTTGCATTTTCCCCAACTGAATGTAGCCTTTGTAAATTAAAGTTAAAGCATCAAATCCATTACCAACACCGATGCAATATTTCGATTGACAATAGTCAGCAAAATTTCTTTCAAATAGTTTTACTTCTTCACCCAAAATATACCAACCACTATCTAAAACACTTCTCAATTTATTTTGAAAAGCATTCTCATAAGGTTGATTGATCTTATATAAGTCAAGAAATTTTATCATATCAAAAGGGTATCTAGTAAATTATGATTTGAAGTTTCAACTTCGTAAAAATTTTGAACTAACGTTTGTGCTCCAAAACTTTCCTTCCAAAAATTGATATTTCTTATAATATTCAATCCATTGTTTTCATGTGAAGGACCAAAATCAAAGTAACTTTTACCCTTTGAAACTTCATTAATTAGGTAATCATATAGGTAATCAATACTTCCGAGCAAATTATTATCTTCATTACCTGAAATATATTGAGGTTTTACAACTTTATTAGTAATAAAAAGTGTCGTTCCACATACCAATTTACCTTCATTATAAACATTAAAATGCTTAATATTATGAGGGAATTTCGCTTTCAAAGCGGTGATTTCGGCTAATGAATGTACTGGTTTTGAATTGTATTTCTCCTTTAAGTTTGGTATCAGGATATCGTTCCAAAAAGGCTTAAAGTCACTTTCTTCTTTGATTACCAAATTTAGTTTTTTACCTCTATTAATGCATTCCCTTCTAGATTTTGAAATTTTAAAATTAGAGTTTAAATCAATAACTGAAATAGCATGTTTCATTATAGGATTTCCTTTGCAAATAGAAGCTAGGTAATCAATTTCATCGGAAAAAGTATCGCAATAAATAGAAGGTATTTTTTTTAAATTTAATTCCGAAATAGCATTCTCATTTAAAAACAATAAGATTGATTTGAAGATGAAAATTACATTGGATAATTTTGAATTACTAGGCAAAACTATGCCTCCGTAGGTCAATCCTTGATGAGAAAAAACAGTAGCTCCTACTCTATTTGCGGGCAAAACTGCAACTAATTTATCTTCATCATAAATCATTAATGAAAAGTCTTCGAAGCGATCAGAATGGTACTCCATAAAATTTCTATTAAATAGAAAAGTGGCATTTTTGGCGGTGCTAATAAATGCATTCCAATCACTAAAATATTTGGATTCGTACCTTTTTACTGTGTAGTCTTTCAATTTCAATTTTTAAACATTGGAAAATTAATCATTTAATTTTATTCGAACATTATTTTATTAAAATAAATTAGTATTTTTAGTCAATTATACAATAATAATGAAACAACTGATAAAAAACGCTCTTATTGCGAATTTATTACTTATTACAAGTGTCCTTTTTGGTCAAGATATTTCATTATTACAACAATTTAATGGAAGATATGACTTCGTATTTATTGGTAATACCTTAAATCCAATTGAAAATTCATTTCAAACAAGCGTATCGGTATTAACTTCTTCATCGGCACAATTGTCATTAAATACTAATGATCAAATTGAAAAAGCCTATTTATATTGGGCTGGTTGCGGAACAGGTGATTTTGATATTAAATTAAATGGGCAATCAATAAGTGCTGACCGAACTTTTAGTATTCAAAGAGTAGCTTCAAATCTAGTTTTTGACTATTTCAGTGCTTTCAAAGACGTAACTGGTCAAGTTCAAGCAACTGGAAACGGAAATTACACAATATCAGATCTTGATGTTTCTGCTTTTATAGACTTTCATGCCCAAAGAGGTACAAATTTTGCAGGTTGGGCAATTATTGTAGTTTATAAAAACCCGAATTTATCTTTAAATCAATTGAATGTTTACGACGGAATGCAATCTGTTCCAGATGAAGTTAATATAACACTGAATAGTTTGAATGTTATTGATAATAATGACGCTAAAATTGGTTTTCTTGCTTGGGAAGGCGATTCTGGAATTGCTGTAAACGAAACGCTTCGAATTAATGGAACTCCCATTGGAAACCCTCCCTTGAATCCAATAGACAATGCTTTTAACGGTACGAATAGTTTGACTAATTCAAATGTATTGTATAATATGGATTTAGATGTTTTTCCAATTCAAAATAATATAGCCATTGGAGATACTTCGGCGCAAATTCAGCTTACATCTAGTCAAGATTTTGTAATGATTAATGCAATTGTGACCAAATTAAATAGTCAACTTCCAGATGCTATGATTGGAATAAATTCAATAGAAAAACAGTGTGGCTCGAGATCAATTAAAGTTAATTATAAGGTAACAAACTCTAATTCAACTGCTCTGTTGCCATTAAATACTCCAATTTCAATTTATGCTAACACTATTTATTTGAGAACTATTTATACTCAAACCAATATTCCTATCGATGGCAATGAAATAGGACAAGTTACGGTATTAATTCCAAATTCAATTCCCAACAATTTTGATTTAAAATTAGTTGTAGATGATATTGGAACAGGGTCAGGAATTGTTACCGAAATAAATGAAACTAATAATAAATTCTTGATGCCGGTGGAACTTTTAATTCCCCCAATTTTTAATTCATTGCCAAATTTAGAATCTTGTAATCTTGGAAACTCAAAAGGTAAATTTAATTTTTCAGATTATGGAACATTGGTTAAAACTAACTTAAATGATAATGTTAACTTTTTTGAATTAATAGAAAACGCCCAAAATAACGTTAATCCAATTCTAAATACATCAAACTATAACCTATTAAATTCTCCCAAAACAATTTATATCCGTTTGGATAATGGCTTAGGCTGTTATAGTATCACTTCATTTGAGTTAACAACAAAAAACTGTCTGCCAACTGTGAATAGTTTTGTTTCTGCAGATAACGATGGATTCAATGATACATTTCATGTTGATGGTTTGAAAAACATATTTTTGAATCATAAAATTTCGATTTATAATCGTTGGGGGAAATTAGTTTGGACAGGAAATAATAATTCAAATGAATGGGACGGATTTGCCAATAATGGTCTTTTGATTGATGACAAACAAATTCCATCAGGAACCTATTATTATGTTATTGAATTAAACGATCCTGATTACACTGATCCACTAACAGGATATTTGTATTTAACAAAATAGTTTTCAATAAGTAAATAACCTCAATTTCTCTGATTATATTTGCATTGTATTAATTTAAATTTCTATTTTGAAACAAATCACATCCGTTCAAAATCCATACATAAAATCTCTTTTACTTTTACAAGAAAAAGCGAAAGCAAGAAAGCAAACCGGCACTTTTATAATTGAAGGAAAAAGAGAAATTTCATTAGCAATAAAAGGAGGTTATAGCATTGATACCCTATTATATTATCCCGAATTAATAACTGAAAAAGAGCTTAATGAATTGGTTAAACACTCAAATAATGTTATTGAAATAAACAAAGACGTTTTTGAAAAATTAGCTTATCGCGAAAGTACAGAAGGTTTAATTGCTGTTGCAAATACTAAAAGTTTTAGTTTAACCAATTTAAAACTCAATGAAAATCCGTTGATATTAATTGCTGAAGCTCCAGAAAAACCAGGAAATATTGGTGCATTATTGAGAACTGCTGATGCTGCAAATCTTGATGCAGTAATTATTGCAAATCCAAATGGAGATTTATACAATCCCAATATTATTCGATCAAGTGTGGGCTGTTTATTTACCAATCAAATTGCAACAGGAACAACTTCTGAAATTATCTCGTTTTTAAAAGATAGAAAAATTAGTTTTTATTGTGCCACATTGCAAAATTCAACTTCTTATCATACCCAAGATTACACGTCTCCTTCGGCATTGGTGGTTGGAACTGAAGCAACCGGATTATCACAAGAATGGCGTGATTCAGCAACTCAAAATATTATTATTCCAATGCAGGGTGAAATTGATTCAATGAATGTTTCAGTTGCAGCAGCAATTTTAATATTTGAGGCAAAAAGACAAAGAGGGTTTTAATATATTTTTAATAAATAGCATTTGCACAACTGATAACTTATTCATAATTTTAAAAATTGAATAAAATAGCTATGACAGAAATCGAAATAAAGAAAGAAAACAAGGCTATTGCCCAAGAATACAAAGAACTTCTCCGAATAAGTTATCAGAAATTAACTGCTGAAGACAAAAAATTAATCAGAAAAGCCTTTGATGTTGCCGTTGATGCCCATCAAGAACAAAGAAGAAAGTCAGGTGAAGCTTATATATTTCATCCCATTGCTGTTGCAAAAATTGTAGCATCACAAATAGGTTTAGGCCCCACATCAATAGCTGCTGCTTTACTTCATGATGTAGTTGAAGATTCAGAAATTACAGTTGAAGATATCGAAAAAATGTTCAATCCTAAAGTCGCCCAATTGGTCGATGGATTGACAAAAATTTCTAAAATTCAAAAGGATTTAAATTCCTCCATGCAAGCTGAAAATTTTAGAAAAATGATTTTAACATTGAACGATGATGTTCGAGTTATTTTAATAAAATTGGCCGACCGATTGCATAACATGCAAACTATGGATTCGATGGTGGAATACAAGCAAACCAAAATTGCCTCAGAAACTTTATACATTTATGCCCCTCTTGCCCATCGTTTAGGACTATATAATATTAAAACACAATTGGAAGATTTAGGTTTAAAATATACAGAACCTGTAATCTATAATAATATTGTTGATAAAATTAAAGAAACAAAAGAAGAACAAGACGAATACATCAAGAATATTTCTGATGTGATAAAAAAGTCCTTAGATGTTGAAGAAATAGACTATATAATTAAAGGACGTCCCAAATCTATTTACTCCATTCGTAGAAAAATGAAAGCTCAAAATGTGAGTTACGAAGAAGTATATGACAAATTTGCCTTAAGGATTGTTTATAAATCAAATGCTCACGATGAGAAATTTTTGGCTTGGAAAATTTATTCAATAGTAACCGATCATTATCGTCCGAGTCCAAGTAGATTGCGAGATTGGATTTCCTCTCCAAAATCAACTGGATATGAAGCACTTCATATAACTGTTATGGGACCCTTAGGACGTTGGGTGGAAATTCAAGTTCGAAGTGAGCGAATGGATGAAATTGCCGAAAAGGGATATGCTGCTCATTATAAATACAAACAAGGAGCGACCGAAGAAAGTGGTTTAGATATTTGGTTAAACCAATTAAAGGAAGCATTAGAAAATCAAGAAAAAAATGCAGTTGATTTTGTTGAAGATTTTAAAATGAATCTTTATTCCAAAGAAATATTTGTTTTTACCCCTTCAGGCGAAATAAAATCACTCCCAAAAGGAGCAACAACATTAGATTTTGCATTTAGTATTCACTCAGCAATTGGGGTTCACACCAGAGGAACAAAGGTAAATGGAAAATTAGTTCCTTTAAATTACGAATTAAAAAGTGGTGATCAAATTGAGGTAATTACTTCAGTAAATCAAAAACCTACGCCACACTGGTTAAATTATGTAACCACTTCCAGAGCTCGAACTAAAATTAAAAATGTATTAAACGAAAATACAAAGAAAATTGCCGAAGAAGGAAGGGAGCTTTTAACACGAAAATTACGCCACTTAAAAGTTACTTTAAACGAAAAAACAATTAATGAATTAGTTGTTTTCTTCAAACTAAAAACAAGTTTAGATTTATTTTACAGAGTTGGAAATGGTACTATAGAAAATCAGAAATTAAAGGACTTTGCCGCCCTAAAAAGTAATTCCTTTATTAATTTCTTTAAAAATAAAATTAAGCGTTCTCCCTCAGCAAATATTGAACAAATTTCAAAAGATGAAATTATCAACAATTACGATTTATTAGTATTTGGACCTGAACAAGATAAATTAGAATACAAATTATCAGCCTGTTGTAATCCAATTGTTGGGGACGATGTATATGGTTTTTTAACCATCAATGAAGGAATAAAAGTACATAAAAAAGATTGTCCAAATTCACTTAGTATGCAATCTAATTATGCTTACAGAGTTATAAAAGCGAAGTGGATAGACTCGACACAACAGGAATTTAAAGCCGTTTTAATTATCACTGGAATGGACTTTCTAGGACTTACAAATGAACTCACCAAAGTCATCTCAAGTAATATGAATATAAATATTCAAAGTATTACACTCACCACCGAAGCTGGATTGTTTAACGGAAAAGTTGCTGTAATTGTTAAAAACAATAGTATCCTAGAAAAAATGATGGCTAAAATCCGCAAAATTGAAGGCATTGATAAGGTTACTCGGGTTTATAAAAATTAAAGTTTTTAACAATCAAGTTGAAACATTTTATTATTAAAATAATAATTTATCTTTGCAGAATATGACACTAATTTCAGTTGATAATAGTAAGAATCAAGAAATTGTAAAAAATGTTTTTACATTATACCTTGAAAATAATGGGCACAGGAAAACTCCTGAACGCTACGCTATTCTGCAAGAAATTTACGATAGTGAAGATCATTTTGATGTGGAACATCTTTATGTAAAGATGAAAAACAAAAATTATCGAGTGAGTCGTGCAACACTTTATAATACCATTGAACTTTTATTGGATTGTGGTTTAGTTAGAAAACACCAATTTGGTCAAAATCAAGCGCATTACGAAAAGTCCTATTTTGACAAGCAACATGACCATTTAATTATGACCGATTCTGGTGAAGTAATAGAATTTTGCGATCCTAGAATTCAAATGATTAAAAAAACCATTGAAGAAATATTTGACATTGACGTGCACAATCACTCTTTGTATTTATACGGAACAAAAAAGGTTAAATAATGAAAGCAAGTGATTATTTCAAAAAAACATTCGTTTTCGTATTTGTTTTTTCTTTAGCCTATCGAATTGTATTTCAATTATTTGATGGTTTAGACTCCTTTAGTTTAAAGTTCTTACTGAAGACTCTTTTTGTGAGTACATTAACGGCACTAATTTTAGGAATATTAAATTATTTCGTAAAATTTGAAATTATAAAAAAAAACAAAAGCAACAATAAATAGCAACAACACACAAACAACAAGTATAATGACCGTAGATTTATTATTAGGATTACAGTGGGGAGATGAAGGAAAAGGAAAAATTGTAGACGTACTTACGTCAAAATATGATATCATTGCCCGTTTTCAAGGGGGTCCAAATGCAGGTCATACTTTAGAATTTGACGGAATTAAACACGTTTTAAGAACAATACCATCAGGAATTTTCCACAAAAATTCAATTAATATTATCGGAAATGGTGTTGTAATTGACCCTGTTGTTTTTCAAAAAGAACTTGAAGGATTAGAGCGATTTAATCTAGATATCAAAAATAAATTAATCATTTCAAGAAAAGCACATTTAATTTTACCTACACATCGTTTATTGGATGCTGCTTCTGAAGCATCAAAAGGAAAAGCCAAAATTGGTTCTACGTTGAAAGGAATTGGACCAACTTATATGGATAAAACCGGAAGGAATGGAATACGTGTTGGTGATATTGAATTGGAAGACTTTAAAGAACGATACAGAGCTTTAGCAGATAAGCACGAGGCAATGATTAAATTTTATGATGTTGCGATTCAATACAATCTTGCAGAATTGGAAGTTGAATTTTTTGCAGCTATTGAAGATTTGAAAAAACTGACCTTCATTGATAGTGAGGAATATTTACACCAAGCTCAAAAAGAAGGAAAATCAATATTATGTGAAGGAGCTCAAGGTTCATTATTAGATGTAGATTTTGGAACTTATCCATTTGTAACTTCTTCAAATACAACTGCTGCTGGTGCATGTACTGGTTTAGGAATTGCTCCAAATAAAATCAAAGAAGTTTATGGAATTTTTAAAGCATACACCACACGTGTTGGAAGCGGCCCATTCCCTACTGAAGATTTTGAAGAGGATGGAGCAACTATGGCAAGAGTTGGTAACGAATTTGGTTCGGTTACAGGAAGACAAAGACGTTGTGGATGGTTGGATTTAGTAGCTTTAAAATATGCAATACAAGTAAATGGAGTTACCCAATTAATGATGATGAAAGGAGACGTATTGTCTGGATTTGAAACCTTAAAAGTGTGTACAGAATACGACTATAAAGGTCAAAAAATAGCTCACTTACCTTACAATATCGAACCTGAAAATGTTACTCCAATTTACAAAGAATTCAAGGGTTGGAAAGCTGATTTAACTGGAATGACCACTTTTGACGAACTTCCGGTAGAATTAAAAAACTACATTGATTTTATTGAAAAAGAAGTTGAAGTGCCAATAAAAATTGTTTCCGTAGGTCCTGATCGTAAACAAACAATTACAAAATAATTAAAGAAACGCTT
>CALPLL020000001.1 GCA_943324395.2 Rhizobium sp. Q54 | reverse complement strand
TAATGCCAAAATACTAAAAGCGTCAACGCCCAAACTCATTAGATAAGCAATTCTAATGGTTAAAACTCTTGTTTTTCCTGAACCAGCACCAGCAATAATTATCATTGGACCGTCCTTTTGGAGAACTGGTTCTTGCTGCGCTGAGTTAAGTTGGCTAATGTAATTTTGCATTTTTAGTTTTATAGGAATACAAAAATAAGAATTTAGAATGAGGATTTAGTTAAGAAAACAAACTATATCTTAACAATTTTGAGATATTTTTAGAACTCTTATTTACCTTGGAAAACATCGTAGGCAAAACGAATTAAAGTACCTAAAACAACAATTAAAAAAAATATTCTTATGAATTTATTGCCTTTGTTAATTGCCAATTTAGCTCCAATATAACCACCTAAAGCATTACAAATCGCCATTGGAATTGCAATCAGCCATATTATTTTACCTTTGATAATAAACAAACAAATTGCACCAAAATTGGTTGCCAAATTAACCATTTTAGCATTTGCGGAAGCTTGTAAAAAATCAAAACCTAAAATTACTACAAAAGCCAATACCAAAAAACTGCCCGTTCCAGGACCTATAAAACCATCATAAAATCCAATAATAATAGAAATTAAAACGGCATAAAAAAGTTGTATTATTGGAGAATGTGATTTGTCTGTTTGCATTCCAAAATTTTTCTTTACATAGGTATAAATCAATAATAAAGAAAGTATTACTAAAAGTAAAGGTTTCATAAAATCGTTACTCATATAAACCAACAAAGTAGATCCTAAATAGGCAGAAGGGACAGCCAAAACCATCATGACAATTAGCAGCTTCCAATTCATTTCAATTTTTTTCAAATACTGAATTGCAGCAAAAAAAGTCCCGCTAAATGATGGGATTTTTAGTGTACCAATAATTGTTGAAACAGGAAGATTAGGCAATAATATTATTCCCATTGGTGTTTGAATCAATCCGCCTCCTCCAACTACAGCATCAATAAAACCAGCAAAAAATGCAGCTACACATAATATAACTAATACATGAATTTCCATTTTATAAAAAATTTTATCAAATGTAAGCTATAAGTTTATTTGTTTATTCGTTAATTTGTTTTTTTATTTTACAATCACAATAAACAATAAAAATGGAAACAGCAAAATTGATCGAATTATTAAGTTATACTTTACCTGCAATTATCACTGGTTTTGTAGCCTATTATTTTTTCAACTTACATACAAAAAATGAAGAAGGAAGACGTCGGTATTTGTTAAACAAGGATACTCAAAAAGATGCATTACCATTGCGTTTACAGGCTTTTGAAAGAATGACTTTGTTTTTAGAAAGAATCAATCCTGGAAAATTATTAATAAGAATTTCCCCCAATTCTGAAGATAAGAACGATTACGAAAATTTGTTAATTTCAAATATTGAGCAAGAGTTTGAGCACAATTTAACGCAACAAATTTATATGTCAGATGAATGTTGGACCGTAATTGTTACTGCTAAAAATGCTACTATTCAAATGATTCGTAGAACCAATATGAGCGATCGCGTAGATACGGCGAACAAACTTCGTGAGGTAATTATGAATGACTTAATGGACAAACAATCGCCTTCATCTGTTGCGTTATCTTATATTAAAAACGAAGTCAAATACTTATTCTAAATAAAAAAACCTTTCAAATTGAAAGGTTTTTTTGTACATATATAAAATCACTAGCTTATTTTCTAGCAATTACTTTTTCTACTGCTTCCACAATCGCTTGATTGTTTAACTTGTATTTTTCCATTAATTGTGCTGGCGTTCCGCTTTCGCCAAATGAATCGTGAACCGCAACAAATTCTTGAGGAGCAGGATAATTTGAAGATAACACTCTTGCAACGCTTTCACCTAATCCGCCTAGAATATTGTGTTCTTCAGCTGTTACTATACATTTCGTTTTAGCTAATGATTTTAATATTGCAGCTTCATCCAAAGGTTTAATAGTATGAATATTGATAACCTCAGCAGAAATTCCTTTTTCTTCAAGGGCTTCCGCAGCCAATAATGCTTCCCAAACTAAGTGGCCTGTTGCAACAATAGTCACATCAGAACCTTCATTTAAAACAATTGCTTTACCAATTACAAATGGTTTATCAGATGGCATGAAATTAGGAACAACAGGACGACCAAAACGCAAGTAAACAGGCCCATGATGCTCAGCAATTGCTATAGTTGCCGCTTTAGTTTGATTGTAATCACAAGTATTAATTACAGTCATTCCAGGTAGCATTTTCATTAATCCGATGTCTTCTAAAATTTGGTGCGTTGCACCATCTTCCCCTAGAGTTAATCCTGCGTGAGAAGCACAAATTTTTACATTTTTATCGGAATAAGCTACCGATTGACGAATTTGATCGTAAACTCTACCTGTGGAGAAATTGGCAAATGTGCCAGTAAATGGAATTTTACCACCGATAGTCAAACCTGCTGCAATTCCTATCATATTTGCCTCAGCAATCCCGATTTGGAAAAAACGCTCTGGATGATTTTTCTTAAAATCATCAAATTTTAAGGATCCTATTAAGTCGGCACAAAGCGCAACTACTTTATCATTGGTTAGTCCTAATTCTGTCATTCCTGCTCCAAAACCAGAACGGGTATCTTTACTTCCTGTGTTTGTATATTTTTTCATTGTTTTTTTAAAATTGTAAGATTTAAAGATTTAATAATTTAAAGATTCCTATAAAAATTTAGAATTAATAATCTAAAATCTGATTTAATAATCTCCTAGGGTTTCAGGGTTTTGAGCCAATGCTGTTTCTAATTGAGCGTCATTTGGCGCTTTTCCATGCCAAGCGTGACTAAACATCATATAATCTACGCCATTACCCATTTCGGTATGTAATAAAACACAAACTGGTTTTCCATTTCCAGTTCTTGATTTGGCTTCGTGCATTCCAGCAATTATAGCTTCAATATTATTTCCTTCTTTAATTTCTAATACGTCCCAATCAAAGGCTTCAAATTTGGCACGAATACTTCCCATTGGTAAAACCTCATCTGTTGAACCATCAATTTGTTTGCCGTTAAGGTCGATTGTAGCAATTAAATTGTCTACTTTATAAGCTGAAGCATACATAATTGCTTCCCAGTTTTGGCCTTCTTGCAATTCCCCATCACCGTGTAAAGTATAAACAAGGTTTATATCACCGTTTAATTTTTTAGCCAATGCTGCACCAATTCCAACTGATAATCCTTGACCTAAAGAACCTGAAGCCATTCGCACACCTGGTAAATTATCATGAGTAGTTGGATGCCCTTGTAATCTAGAATTAATTTTTCTGAAAGTTGCTAATTCGGCAACAGGAAAATAACCACTTCTTGCTAAAACGCTATAAAAAACCGGTGAAATATGACCGTTGGAAAGGAAGAAAAGGTCTTCGCCAATACCGTCCATATTGAAAGTATCTTTTCTGTTCATGATACTTTGGTACAGGGCTACGATAAATTCGGCGCAACCTAAAGAACCCCCGGGGTGGCCTGAATTTACTGCGTGTACCATTCGAAGAATATCTCTTCTAACTTGAATTGTTAAATCGTTTAATTGTTGTGTGTTGGGCTTCATTGTGTGAGTTATAGTTAAACTTATGCAAAGATACTCAGATAACTCGGTCGGCAAGAGTCTAAAAATAAAAAATCCTAACAAAGTAGGACATTTTATTAACAATTCTATAAATTATTAAAGTGAAATATAAACTGAAAATATAAATTCTTATCCATAAATGCGTGAGTGATGGAAATGGAAATCCTTTAGCGAAACAAAGTGGAGCAAAAGATTGAAGTGAACAGCACGACCTAGTTTAATGATTGTTTCCTACTTTGCAATGACGTTCTAAACGAGGGCACGCCCAAAAACCATGTAAACTTGAAATTAGTGTTAATTTATTTGGTATTTCCCCACTCGTAAAATACAATTCTCTTATATTTGCTGACTGAAAAAAGCCATTATGAAGTTTGATTTATTAAAAACTGATCCGCAATCTCAAGCTCGCGCGGGAACAATTACCACCGACCACGGTGTGATTGAAACGCCTATTTTTATGCCTGTTGGGACTGTTGCGTCTGTAAAAGGGGTGCACCAACGCGAATTGAAAGAAGAGATAAATCCGGATATTATTCTTGGAAATACCTATCATTTGTATTTACGTCCACAAACTGAAATTCTTGAAAAAGCAGGAGGTTTACACAAATTCATGAATTGGGATCGAAATATTTTGACTGATTCGGGCGGATATCAAGTATATTCCCTTTCGGCAAATAGAAAAATTAAGGAAGAAGGAGTTAAGTTCAAATCGCATATTGACGGTTCGTATCACTTTTTTACTCCTGAAAATGTAATGGAAATTCAACGCACCATTGGAGCTGATATTATTATGGCTTTTGATGAATGCACTCCTTACCCGTGTGATTACAGGTATGCTCAACGCTCAATGCACATGACACACCGTTGGTTGGATCGATGTATCAATCACTTGGAAAAAGTGCCGGTGAAATACGGTTACGAACAAACATTTTTCCCAATAGTTCAAGGAAGTACTTATAAAGATTTGCGCATGCAATCGGCAGAATACATTGCCAATGCTGGTGCGCAAGGAAATGCTATTGGCGGACTTTCTGTAGGGGAACCGGCCGAAGAAATGTATGCGATGACTGAAATTGTTACGGCAATTTTACCTCAAGATAAACCACGATATTTAATGGGTGTAGGAACTCCAATTAATATATTAGAAAATATAGCACTTGGAATAGACATGTTTGATTGCGTGATGCCAACACGAAATGCCAGAAACGGAATGTTATTTACTGCAAATGGCACTATCAATATCAAAAATAAAAAGTGGGAAGATGATTTTTCTCCAGTTGATGAAATGGGAATTACTTTTGTAGATAGAGAATATTCTAAAGCCTATTTGCGCCATTTATTTGCAGCCAATGAATATTTAGGAAAGCAAATTGCTACGATTCACAATCTTGGATTTTATATGTGGTTGGTTCGTGAAGCTAGAAAACATATCTTAGCAGGAGATTTCAAAGTTTGGAAAGAAATGATGGTCAAAAACATGAGCCAGAGATTATAAAAGGGAATGAAAATAATCGATAAATACATACTAAAACAATATCTGAAAAACTTTTTTGTGATGTTATTCATGTTTATTCCTATTGGAATAATCATTGATGTATCTGAAAAAATTGATAAGATGCTTGAAAATAAAATTCCGTTTTCAGCCATAGCATTGTATTATTTTCACTTCACTATTTATTTTGCAAATCTATTATTTCCAATATTTTTGTTTTTATCAATAATTTGGTTTACCTCAAAATTAGCCAACAATACAGAGGTAATTGCAATCTTGAGTTCTGGAATATCTTTTACAAGATTCATGCGTCCTTACTTAATAGGAGCAACAATAGTGTCTATTTTAGCTTTTTTAATGGGTATATTTTTATTACCAAAAGCAAGCGAAGGTTTTAATAATTTTAGATATACTTATTTAAGAGCTGGTGGTAAGGAAATTATGCGAGAAAATTCGGATGTTTTCAAACAGATTAGTAACGATGAATATATTTACGTTGGAAGTTTTAATCAAGTTTCCAATATGGCCTTCAGTTTTTCTATGGAAAAATTTGATAAAGACCAATTAAAATATAAAATTACTGCAAGCAGAATAAAATGGAATCCGCTCAGAAAAAACTATACCCTTTTTGATTTCACCAAAAGAACAGTTGGTGAATTATCCGACAAAATTGAAATGTCCGAAAGAAAAGACACCGTATTTAGTTTTGATCTTGAAGATTTAACACCCACCGTTTATGTTGCAGAAACGCTTTCTATATTAGAATTAAATCACTTTATTGATAAAGAAATTAAGAGAGGGAATGCCAATATTAGCGTTTATTTAGTGGTTCTTTATAAAAAATATAGTTTGCCTGTTTCGGCATTTATTCTCACCATTATCGCACTTTCAGTTTCTTCCATGAAACGAAGAGGTGGGATGGGAATTAATTTAGCAATAGGGATTGCAATCGCATTTGCATTTGTATTTTTTGATAAAATATTTGGCGCATTAGCCGAAAAATCGACTATAAACCCATTTATTGCGGTTTGGTTGCCAAATGTATTATTTGGAATACTCGCGATTTACCTACTTCGAAATGCGAAACGATAGTTTAAAAAGCTACTTACATCTCCATTTTATTGTATTTGTTTGGGGATTTACAGCGGTGTTAGGAAAACTAATAACGTTAGACGCTTTACCATTAGTTTGGTTCAGAATGTTGCTTGCAGTAGGTTTTATATTGATTTATATTGGCATCAATAAAACTTCATTAAAAGTTCCTAAAAAAACTTTAATCGGGTTTCTATTGGCTGGATTAATAATTGCTTTGCACTGGTTTACCTTTTTTAAAGCCATCAAGGTTTCCAATATTTCGGTAACTCTAGCATGTTTATCTACAGGTGCTTTTTTCGCTTCTTTAATGGAACCAATTTTCTATGGTAGAAAAATAATTTGGTATGAAGTACTGTTTGGAATCATAGTATTTTTAGGACTTTATATCATTTTTAATATTGATGGGCAATTTATAAATGGAATCTTATTGGCGTTAAGCTCGGCTTTTTTATCCGCATTATTTTCAATGATTAATGGTAAATATGCCAAAGAATATGATTCATCAATAATATCATTCTACGAACTTTTAGGAGGTGTATTATTCTTTTCAATTTACCTTTTATATTCAGGAAGTTTCGACTCAAAATTTTTCGAAATATCAAATTCCGACTGGTTTTACCTCATCATTCTTAGTACTTTTTGTACCGCTTATGCATTCATTGCATCTGTAAAAGTGATGAAATTTTTAAGTCCTTACACGGTGATGCTAACCATTAATTTGGAACCTATTTACGGAATAATATTAGCGGTAATTGTATTTAAAGAAACCGAAAAAATGAGTGTTAATTTTTATATTGGTGCTTTAATTATTTTATCAACCGTAATTCTAAATGGAGTGATAAAATATTTCCAAAGAACAAAAAATAGCTAACAAATCATTGACTTTACATTAATCTACCATAAATTTTGAACTAATTAATGTCATTTTCCATTCATTAAATTTTTCAATCTTTAAATTAAAAACTATATTTGTCCTCTAAAATATAAATGCACATACCCTATGGAATATTTAGATTTTGAGCTTCCTATTAAAGAACTAGAAGAACAGTTAGACAAATGTGAAATCATCGGTCAAGAATCAGATGTTGATGTTTCAGATCCTTGTAAGCAAATTGAAAAAAAACTAGAAGATACCAAACGCGAAATATATAAAAACCTAACGGCTTGGCAAAGAGTTCAATTGTCACGTCATCCAAACCGACCTTACACTATGGACCATGTAAACGCTTTGTGCGGAGACACTTTCCTAGAAATGTTTGGTGATAGAAATTTCAAAGACGACAAAGCCATGATTGGTGGATTAGGGAAAATTGGTGGTCAATCTTTCATGATTGTTGGTCAACAAAAAGGATACAATACTAAAACCCGTCAATACCGTAACTTTGGTATGGCAAATCCGGAAGGATATAGAAAAGCGTTACGTTTAATGAAAATGGCAGAGAAATTTGGAATCCCTGTAGTAACCTTAATTGATACTCCAGGTGCCTATCCAGGTTTAGAAGCAGAAGAACGCGGACAAGGAGAAGCAATTGCTAGGAATATTCTTGAAATGATGCGTTTAAAAGTTCCTATAATCACGGTTATTGTTGGTGAAGGTGCCTCAGGGGGTGCATTAGGAATTGGTGTTGGTGATAGAGTATATATGCTAGAAAACACTTGGTATTCTGTAATTTCTCCAGAATCATGTTCGTCAATTCTTTGGAAAAGTTGGGAATATAAAGAGCAAGCAGCCGATGCATTAAAGCTGACTTCTGCCGATATGAAAAAGCAAAAACTAGTTGACGATATTATCCCTGAACCTCTTGGAGGAGCTCACTATGATCGTGAAACTACATTTAAAACAGTGGAAAAATACATCTTGAAAGGATACAATGAACTAAAAGACTTATCAACAGCTGAATTAGTGGCCAAAAGAATGGACAAATACAGTAAGATGGGCGAATTTAAAGAATAAACTAGTTAAAATCATTAGAAAATCCGAAGCCTTACCGTTTCGGATTTTTTTTTACTTATAAACAAAAAAATGTTAGTTATTAACAAATAATAGTAATAACTCCTTGTGGATTTTTTTTATTTTTTTGGTAAATTCGCTCAATGGAAAAATCGCTCAACATCAACCCTATAAAAGTAGAAAAAACTACAATTATCAATTTAGAAAAAGGAAAACTCCCACCACAAACTCTAGAATTAGAGGAAGCGGTTTTGGGAGCGATGATGATTGATAAAAAAGGGGTTGATGAAGTAATTGATATTTTACAACCTGAAGCGTTCTATAAAGATGCCCATAAATATATTTTTGAGGCTATATTTCAGTTGTTCATCGATTCTCAACCAGTCGATTTATTAACTGTTTCTGCACAACTTAGAAAAAGTGGTAAATTAGAAATGGCGGGTGGCGATTATTATTTGATCCAGCTTACACAAAAAATATCCTCTTCTGCACACATTGAATTTCACTCAAGAATTATCTTACAAAAATTCATTCAACGTAGTTTAATCAGAATTTCATCAGAAATAATTGAAGATTCTTATGATGAATCTACAGATGTTTTTGATTTGTTGGATAAAGCCGAATCCAAATTGTACGAAGTAACTCAAGGTAACATAAAACGAAGCTCAGAAACTGCACAAAGTTTAGTTATTCAAGCTAAAAAAAGAATTGAAGAAATTGCAGGAAAAGAGGGATTAAGTGGAATTGCAACTGGATTTGACAGTTTGGATAAAGTGACCTCAGGTTGGCAACCAAGTGATTTAATAATCATTGCGGCGAGACCAGGTATGGGAAAAACGGCATTCGTACTTTCTATGGCTAGAAACGTAGCAATCGATTATGGACATCCAGTTGCGCTATTTTCACTTGAAATGTCATCTGTACAATTAATCACCAGATTGATTTCATCGGAAACGGGGTTGTCTTCTGAAAAATTAAGAACTGGAAAATTAGAAAAGCACGAGTGGGAACAATTGAGCATTAAGGTGAAAAATTTGGAAAAAGCGCCTTTATTTATTGACGATACACCTTCCCTATCTATTTTTGATTTAAGAGCAAAATCAAGACGTTTGGCTTCACAACACGGAATCAAATTAATTATTGTTGATTACCTTCAATTAATGACTGCTGGCGGAAGCAACGGCAAAGGTTCAGGAAATAGAGAGCAAGAAATATCAACTATTTCAAGAAACTTAAAAGCTTTAGCAAAAGAGCTTGGAGTTCCTGTTATCGCACTTTCTCAATTATCTCGTGCAGTTGAAACACGTCCTGGTCACAAAAGACCTCTTCTATCTGACCTTAGAGAATCTGGAGCAATTGAGCAAGATGCCGATATTGTTTCGTTTATTTATCGTCCAGAATATTACAAATTGGATGAATGGGATGACGAAGGGAATTCACCCACACAAGGTCAAGCCGAATTTATCATTGCAAAACATAGAAATGGAAGTTTGGAAAGTGTGAAATTGAAATTTGTTGGTAACCTAGGTAAATTTGAAAACTTGGAAACCTATAGTGGTACTTTTGATGATTTACCTTCAAAAATGAACCACGACGACAATCCATTTCAAACAAAAAGTTTGCCAACTCCAAACGAAGCCTTTGGAAGTAATTTAAATGATTACGACGTGGATGATAGTGAAGTACCGTTTTAATTATCGATTAAACTCCCTTTAAACCCTCAATTAATAAATCGATGTCGTTTTTGGTATTGTAATGACTGAAAGAAATTCTTAAACTTGGTTTTTTTAAATCTTCATCAGATAAAAATTCAGCTAATACATGAGAAGGTTTTGCACTTCCTGATTGACAGGCACTTCCACGAGAAACAGCAATTCCTTTTATATCTAATCCAAATAAAATCATAGCCGATTTATCTTCAGAAAATGGTAAAATAATATTTAACAGATTGTAAAACCCGTCTTTAGATCCGTTTATTTTAAAATCTGGAAATTCATTTTGTAAACATTCAATAAGGTAATTCTTCAATTCTAAAATTCCTTTTCTTTCCTCATTTAAATTGGCTAAAGCCAACTCAACTGCCTTTGCCATTCCAGCTATTTGATGGACTCCCTCCGTACCTGGACGCAATCCCTTTTCTTGCTCACCACCATATATCAACGGCTGTAAACCTGAATTTTTTCTAATAAATGCAAATCCAACTCCTTTTGGTCCGTGGAATTTATGGGCTGCAGCAACAATAAAATCAACTGGAGTATTTTGTAAATTCAATTCCGTTTTTGCAACAGATTGAACAGTGTCTGAGTGGAATAAAGCGTTGTTTTGTTGACAAATTCTAGCAACTAAATCAATGTCTAAAACAGCACCAACTTCATTGTTCACATGCATCAAGCTCACCAGGGTTTTGCTATTTTGCGAAAGCAGGTCAACTAAATTAGAAATATCTATACTTCCGTCTTTTTTAATGGCTACATAATCAACTTGGATACCAAATTCCTTTTGTAACGCTTCAATTGTATGCAAAACCGCATGGTGTTCAATTTTGGAAGTAATAATTCTCTTAACTTGTAAATCTTTTACACAAGACCGAAGTATAATATTATTAGATTCTGTTCCGCCAGAAGTAAAAATGATTTCTTGAGCAGTGCAATTAAGCTCTTTCGCAATGGCTTTTCTAGAAAGTTCGATTATATTTTTTGCGTTTCTACCAAAACTATGAGTAGAAGAAGGGTTTCCAAAATCATTTGTCATTACTTCAACCATTTCACGAATCACTTCTTCACGAATTTGTGTGGTGGCTGCATTATCTAAATATACTTTATTCATAAGTGCTTTTATACTTTATCGATATTAAATACCAATTTTAAATACAAAAATAAGAAATCAAATCAATGTGAGATAGGTTTTCTAATAAATTAACCCAAGATATAACAAAATGATATTACAAAGAGGAGTCTACATACAAATAAAATTATATTTTTGTGTCAAAAATAGTGTTATGAAAAAAATTATAGGATTACTGGTTTTTGCTTTTATTTTTAATAGTTGTAACGATGGGGAGTTAAAAATACAAACTTTTAATTTTGATCCAGCAGCAGTAATTAATAGCTGTAGCACTAATAACGGATTGTTTTTTAAATTAAACAATAACGAAGCGCTCATATTAAAAACCCCAATTACAACTTTTGCAAACACGGTAACTGCTGTAAATTCTCCAAGAACAGTGTTGATCAATAGTGATAATCAAGTAATTTACAGGTCGTTCAGCTCCACAATAAATAGCTCTTATTTTTGTGGAACTTTGCCACCTGCTAACCCTACTGTAATTGAGGAATGGTATGCTTCAAATGGAATTTCGGGAACTAGCGGTCTAATTCAAGTGACTACTACACAAATAATAGATCCTACAACTAATGCTGTAACTGGTTACAACCATTATGTGGTGTTTAAAAACATAACTTTTTCAAATGGTAGAAGTTCATTTACATATGAAAACTATGTTTATGGAAACTATGTAACAGTTCCTTAATTCAGAAAGGTCTATTTCGCATTCTGCTTTATAAAAACCTCAGTTGCTCCATGACCATACTTTTGATAATTGGCTTCTTGGAAGAAAATCTGATCGTATCTACCCAATAGAAAATCAAGTTCTGCTTTCAAAACTCCTTCTCCAACTCCGTGAATAAAAACGATTTTTGGGATGCGATTTTTAATGGAAAAATCAAGGTGTCTTTTTGCTGTTTCTGTTTGTAAAGTGAGGATATCATAATTGCTCATTCCTTTGAAATTTGGGACTAATTTTTCGATGTGTAAATCGAATTCTGGGGCAGGAATTTCATTCTTATTTTTCTTAACTTTTACAAAACTTCGAGGTTTTGGCTCTTCTTTTTCGATTTTAATTTTATTTAAATTAAAACTTCCTATATTTTTACTTAAAATACTGGTATCGTTTATTTTAATTAATTCATTGACAAAAAATGTCATCGTAAATCCATCGTTAGTTTCGATTGAAATCTCCTTGTTTTTAATCGAAATAACAACTCCATTTATATCGTCGTCAAGTACTGAAACCTTATCCCCTATACTAAACATCGTCATCTTCTTTTTCTTGATTTTTACTTGGTACTTTAGCACTTAATTTCATCATTCCAATCATAAAGATCACAATAGAAATTACCTGAATATAAACATTTTTTTTATCCAAACTTTGCTCATAAAAAGCAATAATAATTGCAATTATCATTATTGGCAATAAGACTTTTTTCATTGTAAAATATTTTAAAATTCAAAAGTAGGTAACTTTGAAATAATAACAAGCAATTAATATATTGAATATGAATTATTATTAAATTGCAATCAAATTAATCCTATTTTGAATATAGAAAAGTACCTATTGCCTTGCATGAATAAATCGCTATTTGGAGTCGACTGCATTGGCTGTGGAACTCAAAGATCGTTGCTTTTATTAATTAATGGCGAATTCACAAAGGCCTATTATCAATTTCCAGCAATTTATACCTCCCTACTCCTTTTTATATTCATAGGTTTACACTTAATTAATAAGAAACGTAATTTTCAAAAAATAATAATAGGATTGGCTATAATTAATGCAATAATTATGATTATTTCTTATATTTACAAAATATCAAACTTTTTATAATTATTTAAATGGAAAAAAGAAATCTACCGAATGGAACCGCAGTTTTAATTTTAGGAATATTATCAATTGTAACTTGCTGCTGTTATGGTTTTATTGGTCTAACTTTAGGTATAATAGCAGTGGTTTTGGCAAATAAAGATTTGAAAATGTATCAAGAAAGTCCTGAATTATATTTAAATTATAAAAATTTAAATATTGGTAGAATTTTAGGAATTATAGGAATTGTACTAAGCGCATTGACTATGCTAGCGTTCGTTTATTTATATTCCCTTGGGCCAGAAAGGTTATTAGAATTTCAGAAAAATTTGGAAGCTAAAGCAAAATACCAACAAGAACAAAGTCAATAATTATTTATTATAAAAAACCCTCTAAAAAAGAGGGTTTTTTATTTATCTATCAAATTGTTTTAATGTTCTAATTATAATGTCTACGCAATCTAACAATTGAGCTTCGTTAATTACCAATGGTGGCGCAAAACGAATGATATTTCCATGTGTTGGTTTTGCCAATAACCCGTTGTCTCGCAAAGCCATACAGATATCCCATGCAGTATCACTTTCTTCGGTATCATTGATTACGATTGCATTCAACAATCCACGACCACGAACTAAAATTGCCACATTTGAAGTTGGAATATACTCATTCAATTTATTTCTAAAAACCTTTCCTAAAACACGAGCATTCTTAATTAAATGTTCGTCATTAACCACTTTAAGAGCGGCAATTGCTACCGCAGCGGCAATTGGATTTCCTCCAAAAGTTGATCCGTGTTGGCCTGGCTTTATCACATTCATAATGGAATTATTAGCCAAAACAGCAGAAACAGGATAGGCGCCGCCTGACAATGCTTTTCCTAAAATAAGAATGTCCGGCGTTGCGTAAGTATTTTGTTTTTCACATTTGTTCTCGCAAGTACAATTTCCACAAACTGCAAGTAAAGATCCCGTTCTTGCAATTCCAGTTTGAATTTCATCCGCTATAAATAAAACATTGTATTTATTACAAAGTTCTTTTGCTTTAAGCATATAATCGTCTGATGGGGTGTAAACTCCTGCTTCACCCTGAATAGGTTCTACTAGAAATCCTGCGATAGAATCAGATGATTTAAGTGTGTTCTCTAATGCTTCGATGTCATTGTAAGGTATTTTGATAAATCCTTCCGTATAGGGGCCAAAATTATTTCTAGCATTTTCATCATTAGAAAAAGAAATAATTGTGGTTGTTCTTCCGTGAAAATTTCCGTCGCAAACAATGATTTGGGCTTTTTGCTCTTTGATTCCTTTTACTTCGTAAGCCCATTTTCTGCAAAGTTTTAAAGCCGTTTCAACCGCTTCAGCACCAGTATTCATTGGTAATACTTTGTCAAATCCAAAGTAATTAGTAATAAATTCTTCGAATAAACCCAATTGGTCATTATAAAAAGCACGAGAAGTTAATGTAAGTTTTTGCGCTTGATTGATTAATGCTCCAATAATTTTTGGATGACAATGACCTTGATTTACTGCCGAATAGGCCGATAAAAAATCATAATAACGTTTTCCTTCAACATCCCATACATAAACCCCCTCTCCTCGATTTAAAACAACTGGGAGTGGATGGTAATTGTGGGCTCCAAATTCATTCTCTAATCCGATTAATCCCTCGGCATTTATTTTTTCTAAAACTGACATTGTAAAATATTAAATTTTTCAAAACTCAATTCCTTCTTATGGAGAGAAATCATCCTAGTGGTTACAAATTTAATGTTATTTATTAAATTTTGTGTGATTTTAACAAATATCAAATAATTAAATAAATTAAACTTGTTATAATTTAAAACGTTAAATAAACAAAGTCATACGTTAACTAATTCGTTGATTTTATTTGAAATTTAATATAAATAATACTATAATTTTGTCAAAATGTTTGAATAAAAATTATGCTGTTAAATTACTTGTTTTTTCCTAATTTGATAAAAAAAATGGATACTAAAGATGGTGTTTTATCAATAAAAAAGCACAATGACTTAGTAAAAGAAATTCAAATTTCTGAAATAAGTAAAATCTATATTGAAAATAGAATTAGTAAACTCTATTTTATTTACGGGATTATTATTATACTTGTATTATTGTCTTTTCTTTTTATAGAATATTTTGAAATCCTAATAATATCTTCAATAATATTACTATCGACTTTTCTTGTAGTAAACAGATCCTTAAAATATAAAAGTAAATTTCTAATTATAGAATTTAAAAAAAATAAAAAGGTAAATTCATTTAAATTTAAATCAAATAATAAAGAACATATTTTAAAAATAATTCGAATTGTTAAAAAGTTTCAAAAAATAAAAGAATAAAGAAACTAAACTACTTCCCCTTCCCAATTCATTATTCCACCAAGTAAATTAAAGGCATTTTCGAAACCCAATTGACTCATAATTGAACAAGCCTGACCGCTTCTTCCCCCCGATCTACAGTACACGTAATAGTTTTTTGATTTATCCAACTCTTCGATAGCATATATAAAACCTTGCCCTTTATAAATATCAATATTGATAGCTCCAGGAATATATCCTTCGTTAAATTCATCTTCGGTTCTTACGTCTAAAATAACTGCGTTAGAATCTTGATTTAGTTGATCTTTCCATATGTCTTGTTCTAAATTCATTGGTGTTAATTTATAATGATTTTTTTAGTTGCAACTTTTCCATCAACATTTACATTTAATAAATAAACTCCTTTTGCAATTGGATTAAAGTTAATTTCTCTGTTGAAATAAGTATTTGAACTACTATAATTGGATTGAAAAATGCTTCTGCCGCTTATATCGTATAGGTTTATTTTAACTTCGTTGGCATTTTCAATACTCAAATTTACAGTTCCATTTGATGGATTTGGTGAAATTTCAAAATTAAATAAACTGCTTTCGTTGTTGGATAACGCACTTGAAACTACAAAATTATCAATATAAACTCCGTCGTTATTAACTGCATCGTCAGATTGCATTACAAATCGTAACATTAAATTTGATGATTGAGGCAAACTATGACTGTAGTGTGTCTTTGTTCCCACAGTTCCGGTCCACTGCCCTCCTACGCAATTTTGACAATCGGTTGTGTTTGGTACTCCTTCATTATTGTACCAACCCGAAACTATTCCAGTATCTAAATTAGTCCATGTAACCCCATTATCTGTAGATGTTTGAACATATAATATATCAAAGTTTGGTTCTAAATCAAACCCCATGTCAAATTCAACCTTTGGAGTTGGTTGTGTAGATAAATCATAACATTTTGAAACTAAATAAGATTTTGTTTTATCTGGATAATTTCCGGATAATTTTGTTATATATGCTTTAGAACCTATAATTGCATTTGTAAATATTGTTTTTGTTCCAATCACACCTCTTTCCCACATAACATTGCTCATTCCATTTGAATCAATTGATATTAAATCATCAGTAGTGCTTTCAAAAGTATTTACTTGATTTACAGTACCTGAAGTGTTTCCTAATACATAAGATGATCTAGAATTATTCAAACTATTTCCATCGTTTTGAGTTGTTGTAGATACCGTTAAAATATGAGTTCCAGTAGATAAATTAGAATAAGTTGGTAATGTATAACTCTGAGAAGAACAATTTGCTAGGGAACCCGTCCAAGTAGCTGTAGAAGAAGGTCCTCCGTCCATTGAATAGGAAATTGTTACAGAAGTAATTGGATTTACCCCTGAGTTTTCAAATACAATTACAGGGGTGAAATTAGCATTACATGCGAATAAAATATTTTTATTTAAACTTTTCAAAGATACATCTGAATTGTAACTAACAAATTGAGGTCCAACATTTACAGCAGCCCAGGCATTTGTAATAGCGATATATTCCGGACTTGTAGTACAATATAAGTTTGAAGCTACAGCTAATGTGGCATTTCTAGCATCTAAATAAGTTGAGTTTGCTGTAAGATAATCTCTTTCAGCATAGTAAATTACTTGAGATGATTTTTCCATTCCAATACCTGTAACATTATAACTCGCAGGAGTTGGGGCATTATTTGTGCCGGTTTTTCCCGCCGTTAAAATATAAAACCAATGATTTAATACTCCACTATTATTATGAACACCACAATAATCATTTGTAGATGTAGGTGCGCAGGTAGATTCATCTCCAGTCGCTGTCCAATTAGTTCCTAAATAAGTGTCTGGATTACCTTTTGTTCGTGGATTGTTCATTGATCTAAAAGCATTTGCAGAAGTACTCAAATCTTCAGCTATTTGCCACACAGCATTTATCGGCGTACCAGCTAAAGACCCTGTTCTTGCATAATGTTCAACACAAGCTCCCCAAATATCTGACAATCCTTCATTCATAGCACCTGATTGATTTTGATAGGCTAAACCAGCAGTATATTGGCAGATTGCGTGCCCAATTTCATGTGCGCAAACATCAATTGAAGTTAAAATTGAAGTGGTAGTACTTCCATCTCCATAACTCATTACAGTTCCATTCCAAAAGGCATTAACCAAACTTGTATTGGCAACTTTGCGATAATGAACATAGCTTTTTATCTGACTTCCATTATCATCGAAGCTATTTCTATTAAAAGTGTTTTTAAAAAAATCATATGTTTTTTCTGCTCCCCAATGGGCATCTAAAGCACCATTGTCTTTGTTAGCATTATTATATTCTGCTGCAGTCCAGTTATTATCAGAATCAGAAAAATGAACATTTTGATAATTTACAGTTCTTGCAGAATTATAAGTAACAATTCCTCCACCTCTAGTATTATCAAGTAGAACATACTTATTAGTAGAAGCAAACAAAGATGTTTCTATAGATCTGGAACCACTGTATCTAGTATCAGCATTACCGGCTACTAGATTTTCGAAGTTTTTGATTTTTTTTTTCGAATGTTGGCTCGTTTTGTAACCAGCCGCATGTTTAATAATAAGATTTTTGAATAGTATTAATCCAGTATTTGCATCCACATAAATATCGGCTCTTGAAATTGGGTCTATAGAATAAATATCAAATTTATAAGCTAACTTAACTTCACCAGAATTTACTAACGGAAAAATAACCAATTCTCCTTCAGGTTTCTTATAATCCATTAATTGTGCTTGAGCTGGATCTTCCCATAGGTATTTTTGAGCATTTACATTGGTAATCACTTTTTGAAATGCTTCATTTTTAGAAAGTGTTGGCAAAACATCCAAACCATTTGCATTATACAATTCACCGTTAATAGTTAAAACATGATCATTACTAGAATGAGTAATCATAACACCAAATTCAACTTTTATTCCTTTATAGAATTCTTGGAATCGCTCGTGAACCATTTCAGTTTGGTCTTTTGTGACTTTATAGGAGCTAAAAGAATAACCTTTGCCCAAATTGTATTCTTTTTTAAAAGCTGAAATTGCTTCTTCTTTCAAAAGACCACCGTCTTCAAATTTTAAATATTTTTGAAAAGGTACCTTATCACTCATTTTAGCATTTGCTTGAGCAAATACTATAGAACTAGCGAGAATTGAAATTGCTAAACAAAGTGTTTTAAAAGAATTCATAATCATTATAAGTAAGTTTATGCGAATATATTAATAATTCATCACATATAAAATTAGAAGTTATTTAAATTATTTTTCTTTAAGTTAATTAACAAAAAAATAACAAAAAGACAAGACAAATTGATGAAATTAAATATACATTTGTACCTACAAGTTTTGTAATGACAAATATGAAAATTGAAGAAGTAGTAAAATCAAATGTAGCAATGGGATTATCTCAAAAAGCGGTTTTAAATATTATTTACACTCAAAATAATATTAATGAGCGATTAATTGAAATTCTTAAACCTTATGATTTATCTATCGAACAATATAATGTTTTACGGATTTTAAGAGGGCAGAAAGGAAATCCAGCTAACATGTGTGTTATTCAGGAACGAATGCTTGCTAAAACAAGCAACACCACGAGATTAGTAGATAAACTACTTTTAAAAGAAATGGTTACCCGAAAAGTTTGTAAAGAAAATCGAAGAAAAATTGAAGTTTTAATCACTGAAAAAGGATTAGCTATTTTGAAAGAATTAGACCCTAAAGTAGATGATTATGAAAATAATATTGTGTCTAATTTATCTACCAATGAATTAGAACACTTAAACGATCTTTTAGAAAAAATTAGAATTAAATAATAAATAACAAACACAAAATTATGAGTACTTTCATTGAAAATCAAAACTGGCGTTACGCAACAAAAAAATTCGACGCTACCAAAAAAATCGCCACTGAAGATTTAAATTTACTTAAAGAAGCTATCCGCCTAAGTACATCATCATTTGGACTGCAACTTTACAAAGTAATCATTATTGAAAACCCTGAATTAAAAGCAAAATTACTTCCAGCAGCTTACGGACAAACACAAATTGTAGATGCTTCACAAGTGGTTGTATTTGCAAATCAAATCTCAGCATCTGATGCCGATGTGGATTCCTACATTAAAAATATCAGTGAAACTAGAGAAATCCCAGTTGATTCTTTGTCAGGATTTGGTGACTATATGAAAGGCTTTCTTAATCCTATTCCAGCAGAACAAAAAGCAATTTGGATGGCAAAACAAACTTATTTAGCTTTAGGAAATTTATTGAATGCTGCTGCTGAATTAAAAATTGACGCAACTCCAATGGAAGGTTTTAATGCAAAACAATTCAACGAAATCCTTGGATTAGACGCACTAAACCTGAATGCAGCTGTAATTGCAACAATTGGTTACCGTCACGAAGAAGATGCAACCCAACATTACAAAAAAGTAAGAAAATCAAATGAGGATCTATTCATAACACTATAATTAATAACTAAAATCAAATTTAAAAATGACAAATTTAAAAACAATTGCAATCGCATTATTAGTAGCATTTGGAACTGTAAATGCACAAACAAAAAAAGTAGACGCAACAAAAAGTTCCATTAATTGGTTAGCTAAAAAAGTAACAGGTCAACATGAAGGAACTGTAAATCTTAAAGAAGGAAACTTAATTTTCAAAGGGAAAAAAGTAGTTGGTGGTAACTTTACTGTTGACATGACTTCAATGACAACTACAGATTTAAAAGCAGGACAAGGTAAAGAAAAATTAGACGGTCACTTGAAATCGGAAGATTTTTTCGGAACTGAAAAATTCCCAACTTCAACTTTAGTTTTCAAATCTATTGGTGAAAAAAGCGCTGGAGTTTACTCTGTAACTGCCGATTTAACAATTAAAGGAATTACTGATTCAGTAACTTTTGATTTGGCTACAACTGCAAACACTGCTTCTGCAAATGTAAAAATCAACAGAACTAAATTTGGAATTAAATACGGATCGGGAAGTTTCTTCGATAATTTAGGTGATCGTGCAATAAATGATGACTTTGATTTGACCGTAGCTTTAAAATTCTAATTAAAGAATCAAAAAAAAAGTTAAGCCCTAGCAAATGTTAGGGCTTTTTTTAATCCTTAATAATTTAAAAAAGCTTAAATTGCAGGCCTAAATTGGATCAAAAAATTTGCACAAAAAGTAAATGAAAAAGATTATAATCATTGATAATTACGATAGTTTTACCTATAATTTGGTTCATTATTTAGAAGATCTAAATGCTGCTGTTACCGTTTATAGAAACGATGAATTTGATATTGATGAATTGCAAAAATTTGATAAAATTTTACTTTCTCCAGGTCCAGGTGTTCCTAAAGAAGCAGGATTACTATTTGAAGTCATAAAAACTTATGCAAAAACAAAAAGTATCCTTGGTGTTTGTTTGGGACAACAAGCAATTGCCGAAGTATTTGGTGGAAGCCTTATCAATTTGGATAAAGTACATCATGGTGTTTCAAGCTCCATAAATATAGTTGCATCGGACGAACCTATGTTTCAAAATTTAGAAACTACTATTGATGTTGGAAGATACCATTCTTGGGTAGTAAATCCGGCTGATTTCCCTGAAGTTCTAGAAATTACCTCAATTGATGAAAACAATCAAATCATGTCTTTAAGACATCGAATTTTAGATGTTCGTGGAGTACAATTTCACCCTGAAAGCCTTTTAACTCCTAACGGAAAACAGATTTTAGAAAACTGGTTAAACATTCAATAATTATATAAAAAACGAATTTTCAACACATATTAAACAAACCATCAAATCACTTTTACTAAATGAAAGTAACTAAAATTTTGCTCATTGGACTCATCTCAATTGGGATTCAGTCGGTTAAAGCACAAGAGAAAAAAGGATTGACGCTAAATGAAGCTATCAATATTGCCATTTCAAAAAGTAGCGATATTGCATTAGCATCAGCAAAAGCCGAAACTAAAAATCACGAATCTCAAATGATGAAAAACAATCTTTATCCTGATTTGAGAGCATCAGGGCAGTTTTTACAACTTTCTAATGCGCATATTAGTTCTAATTTGAGTTCTAATTCTTCCAGTTCACCGATAGCTGTCAACCAAGTAATGCTCGGGCAAATAAGCTCAGGAGTACCAGTTTTTTCAGGATTTAAATTAGCAAATAGCGTAAAAGCTTCCGCCAACTTGTATTCTTCTGAAAAAGCAAGATTGGAGCAAACGAAAGAAAATATAGCGATGGAAATAATTGAAAATTATGCCAATTTATACCGAGCTCAAAAAGCAGTAGTCCTAATAACGGACAATTTAAAAAGTGCTGAGCAACGCGTTACCGACTTTACCGCACTTGAAAAAAATGGAATTATTGCGCGAAATGATTTGCTTAAAGCACAATTACAAAAAGCGAAAGTGCAACTGGCATTGGACGAAGCTTATAAAAATGTTTCCGTATATAATTATGATTTAATTACACTTTTAAAACTCCCTGAAGATTTTAAAATTGGAATTGATGAAAATCAATTTGGAAACAATCAACCAATAAATACAATGAACGATGTTCAGGTAGCTCTCAAAAATCGTAAAGATCTTGAAGCGATTCATTACCTTCAGAAAGCAAGTGAAAACAATATTAAAATTGCGAAAAGCGCCTATTATCCTTCATTGAATTTAACTGGAGGTTTGATTTATTTGGATTTGAAAAACACTTTAACTGTTTCTAATGCTATGAATTTTGGTGTTGGCTTATCCTACGATTTTGCCAATATCTTTAAAAATGGAACAAATGTAAAAACAGCCAAAAGTAAAGCATTAGAAGTTCAAGAAACAGAAAGTATTTTATCTGAAAAAATTAAAAATCAGGTTCATGAAGCCAACGAAAATTATAATTTGACTTTGAAACAAAATTTAGTTTACGAACAAGCCATTGATCAAGCAAAAGAAAATTACAGAATTGTAAAAGACAAATACGACAACGGACTTTCAAATACTACAGAACTTTTAGAAGCCGATGTAGAGCAATTAAATTCTAGAATAAATTATGCCTATTCAAGAGCCAATGTAATGCTAAAATATTACGAAATGCAATATGCAGCAGGTCAATTAATTCAATCCTTCCAACTAACAAAAAACTAATATAACCTATTATGGAAAATCAAAAAAGCAACAAAAAAAGTATCATTATTGTAGTATTAATTCTTTCAGGATTGAGCTATGGAGTTTTTAAATATATACATTCTCTTTCGCATGAAACCACTGACGATGCGCAAATTGAGAAAAATATGAATCCAATTATCCCAAGAGTAATGGGTTATGTAACTAAAGTGTACATCAAAGACAACGATTTTGTAAAAAAAGGAGATACCCTTTTCACCATTGACAACAACGATTACTTAGTTAAATTAGAAGACGCGAAAGCCGCATTAATTGCAGCACAAGGAAATTTTGAAGTTTCCAAAGCAGATATTGGAAGTGCTTTAGCTAGTGTATCTGTTTCAGATGCTAATGTACAATCGGCAGGTGGAACAATAGAAACAGCTAAAATTAGATTGGGAAGAGCTACCAACGATTTTGAACGTTACAATAATTTGTATAAAAATCACTCCATTACCAAACAACAATTTGAGCAAGCTTTAGCAACAAAACAAGAAGCAGAAAGCCAATTGAGAATATTGCAAGACCAACAGAAAGCTAGTTCGTTCCAAAAATCGGTTATTATTGCGAAATCTAAAGTTTCAAATAAGCAAAGTGAAGTTGCTTCTGCAAATATTAAGCGTGCTGAAGCGATGCTAGAAGCAGCAAAACTAAACTTAGGATACACAGTTGTTACGGCAGCAATCGACGGACAAGTATCAAAAATTGCTATACAAACTGGGCAATTGGTTCAACCTGGACAAGCTTTATTTTACATTATCAACAATCAAGAAGCTTGGGTAATTGCCAATTTTAAAGAAACGCAATTGAACAAAATGAAAATGGGACAAAAAGTAACAGTAAAAGTAGATGCCTACCCTGATACTGATTTTGAAGGAGAAATCACTTCTTTTTCACCAGCTACAGGATCTAAATTTTCATTATTACCTCCAGATAATGCAACCGGAAACTTTGTTAAAACAATCCAGCGTTTACCAGTAAAAATTAGCTTAATTACAACAAACGATCCTGAAAAAATTAAGTTATTAAGACCTGGAATGAACGTTGATGTTGATGTGCGTTTAAACTAATTAATAGCATTTGAACCAAATTAATATGGTACAACAAGATCCAGATAGCCTAGTAGAATACGGATTCAGAAGGATAATTATCACAATTACGGCGGTGCTTTGTGCTTTGCTTGAAATTGTAGATACCACTATTGTAAACGTAGCTTTGAACAACATGCGAGGAAGTTTAGGGGCAACTCTAACTGATGTTGCATGGGTTATTACTGCCTATGCTATTGCAAATGTGATCATTATTCCAATGACAAGTTGGTTGTCCCAACAGTTTGGAAGACGAAACTATTTTGCTACCTCAATTATCATATTTACCATTGCCTCCTTCCTTTGCGGAAACGCAACGAATATTTGGGAATTGGTGTTTTTTAGATTCATTCAAGGCTTAGGTGGCGGGGCTTTACTAGTTACTGCTCAAACCATTATTACAGAAAGTTATCCTGTTGCAAAACGTGGAATGGCACAAGCAATTTACGGAATGGGTGTAATTGTGGGGCCAACATTAGGGCCGCCATTAGGAGGTTATTTTGTAGATCATTTTTCTTGGCCTTATATTTTTTATATCAATATTCCAATAGGAATTATCGCTGCATTTTTGACTTTAACTTACGTTAGAAGTCCTAAATTCGGAGAGAAATTGAAAGCTTCCCAAGTCGATTGGTGGGGAATTGCATTGCTTGCAGGTTTTGTAGGTTCGCTGCAATATGTTTTAGAACACGGTCAGCAGGACGACTGGTTTAACGATAGAATTATCAAAATTCTAACCTTAGTTTCATCAGTTAGTTTTGTTTTGTTTATTTGGCGAGAGCTCAATTACAAGCATCCAATCGTAAATTTAAGGGTGCTTAAAAACACTAACCTTCGCGTGGGGGTTATTATGAGTTTTGTGCTTGGTTTTGGGCTTTACAGTTCTACCTTTATAATACCTATTTATACGCAATCAATTCTTGGTTGGAGTGCATTAAATGCGGGATTAATACTTATTCCTAGTTCTATTACCACTGGTTTTATGATGCCAATGATTGGAAAATTAATTCAGCGTGGTGTTCCTCAAGCCTATATGGTAGCGGCGGGATTTTTAGCCTTTTTTATATTCTCCTTTTGGATGCACAATGTTTTAACACCAGATACTGGTTCGGAACATATTTTCTGGCCTTTGATATTACGAGGAATTGGACTTGGATTGCTTTTTGTACCTATTACTACACTTTCTTTATCAACATTAAAAGGAAGAGAAATTGGCGAAGGTGCCGCTTTTACAGGAATGATGCGACAATTAGGAGGTTCGTTTGGAATTGCAATTATCACTACATTAATAGCACGTTTAAATCAAGTTCATAGAGTTAATTTGATTTCACATTTGGATAGTACTAGTTATGCCGTTCAGCAAAGGGTAACTCAATTACAACAAGGGTTAATGAGTAAAGGATATAGCTTTAATGAATCATTAAATAAAGCCTATAAAATTTTGGAATTTAATGTAATGAAGCAAAGTTCGGTTTTGACTTATATCGATATTTTTAATTACCTGGGACTACTATTTTTGTTTTGTATTCCGTTTGTATTATTAATTAAGAAAAGAAATTAGGATTACCTAGTAAAAACTAATTTTGAATCGCTTGATAAATTAGCATCAAAAGCATAGCCTTCATAATTAAACCCTTTTAGATCATCAACAGTTTGGGCATTAGTATCAATAATATAGCGCACCATTAATCCCCTAGCCTTTTTAGCAAAGAAACTAATCATCTTGAGTTTGCCGTCTTTATAATCTTTAAATTCTGGCGTGATCACTTTTGCTTTAAGCAATTTGGTATCAATAGCTGAGAAATATTCTGTGCTGGCTAAATTCAATAAAAACTCTCCTTTTGAAAGTGATTTATTGAGCACTTTGGTAATCTTTGTTTTCCAAAAAGCATATAAATTTTTGGATTCACCAATGGCAATTGAGGTTCCCATTTCTAATCGGTACGCTTGAATTAAATCTAGTGGTTTCAACAAGCCATACAACCCAGAAAGTATATATAATCTGTTTTGTAAATCTTCCATCTTATCCATCGGAATCGTGTAGGCATCTACTCCAGTATACACTTCCCCATCAAAAGTGTATATTGCAGGTCGGGAATTAGCCGTGGTGAATGGAGTTTTCCAACTTTGATTGCGCTCCCAATTCAATTCTGCCAAATTATCTGAAATATCCATCAATTCAGACAAGTCTTTGGGTTTCATTTTTTTTAAAACCTTATGAACTTGTCTCGCTTCTTTTAAAAAAGCAGCATCAGAGAAAATCTGTGTTGGTAATTCAGACTCAAAATTTAAGGACTTAGCTGGTGAAATTACAATTTTCATAATAGTAGGTTATCGAAACTCAAAAATACAAATAACATCTTAAGTTTACCAATTCATTTCAACTCTATTTTTCTTTAAAATATAATTTGATTACATTTGCTACTGTAACCTAATTTATCAAAAATGAAAAAAATAGTAGTATTCGCACTTTTAATTAGCAGTTTTAGTTTTGCTCAAGACAAAATCAAGCTAGCACGGGGAATTGATCAAAAAAGAACAATCAACTTGGGATTTAGCTTCTCTGAACCAAACGCATTCGAATTAACTGGAGAAAAAAAACATCTTAAAAAAAATTACTTTGGAAACAACCAGTCTGGAATTTTAAAATTAGGCTATGGTAGAACTGTTGTGAATCTTCATGATGGAAAACATATTGGAACAGGAATTATATTATCGTCGGGATCTAGAACTTTCTTAAAGAAAGACAGTTGGAAAGAATTTTACTACCAAAACAGTTTAGAATTTGGATACATCCGTTTTAAAGATGAATTTTATACTGGAACCTATAAATACCTCTCTTTTTTCAATCCCGAAGTAGGCTATAAATGGCAAGTTTCAAAAGAAGTAAGCATAGATCCTTCTATGGGTTGCCTATGGAAAATAGAATGGCGTGGTACGGAAGATGTTGATAATAATTCGTTTTCAAGCCTAGTCCCTAGAGTAGGTATAAAAATAGGATACAGTTTTTAATAAATTAAAAAAGGGGTTCAAATTGAATCCCTTTTTTTTATCTACTCTGCTTCCATCACTTCATGTGACTTCGAATAATTTCTCCACTTTTCAATACAATCCTGCATGTCTTGTGGTAATTCAGTATCAAAACGCATCATTTCACCTGTGGTAGGATGAATAAATCCGAGGGTTTTAGCATGCAATGCCTGTCTTGGTAATATCTTAAAGCAATTGTCAATAAACTGCTTGTATTTGGTAAACGTAGTTCCCTTCAAAATTAAATCACCTCCATAACGTGCATCATTAAAAAGCGGGTGCCCTAAATGTTTCATGTGAACACGAATTTGGTGTGTACGTCCTGTTTCTAAAATACAAGAAACCAAAGTTACATATCCAAAACGCTCCAAAACCTTGTAATGCGTAACAGCCGGTTTTCCAATGGTAGGATCTTCAAAAACTGCCATTTGCATTCGATCTTTTACATGTCGCGCTATATTTCCTTCTATGGTTCCTTGGTCTTCTTTTACGGTTCCCCAAACTATTGCAATATATTCTCTTTCAGTAGTTTTAGCTTCAAATTGCTTGGCCAAATGAGTCATGGTTGCCTCTGTTTTTGCAATTACCAATAGTCCAGTGGTGTCTTTATCAATTCGGTGAACTAACCCAGGACGCTCACTAGAATTCATCGGTAAATTCTCAAAATGATACGCCAAAGCATTCACTAAAGTACCCGTGTAATTTCCATGTCCAGGATGAACTACAAAATCGGCGGGTTTATTTATTAGCAATAAAGTATCGTCTTCATAAACAATATTTAGAGGAATATTCTCAGGATCTACGCGGTTTTCAAACGGAGGGTGCGATAACATGATTCTAACCACGTCCAAAGGTTTCACGCGGTAATTGGATTTTACAGGAACATCATTCACATAAATATCCCCAGCAGAAGCCGCATTTTGAATTTTATTTCGTGTGGCATTGGGAATCAAATTCATTAAAAATTTGTCAATTCGCAGCAGCAATTGCCCTTTAGGAACGTCAAATCTAAAATGCTCAAATAACTCCTCTTCTATTTCTTCAATTTCGTCGTTGCTATTGTTCATTAGGAGGTGTTTCAGTACTTAAACTGTCAGCGGGTTCAACAAATCCTTCGTTTCCATCACCTAGAACCAAATCAATTTTGGAAGACTTAAAGATTTTATCTCCAGGATTTAATTTCTTACCGTTGCAATGCATTTCTAAAACCATGTCTTTGGCCAAATCGGGTTTGTAGGTAATTTCACCCGGTTCAAGCCCCAACGATTTTAATGTTGGAACTGCTTGACGATACGTTTTTTGAATTAAATTCGGAATTCTAACCATCGTAAAACCCGATGAATTTATCTTAATATAAATCTTTCTGTTTTTCTTCACTTTCGCGCCCGGCATAGGATCTTGCTCTACTACAGTGTGCTTTGGAAAGGCAGGATTAAAATCAACACTGTCTAAAAGGACATAATCCAAATCCAAATCGTCCACTGTTTCCTCCACTTGCTCTTCCGTCATTTTAGCCAAATTGGGAACCGTAATTTCATTCCCATGATCAGTAGTAAATGTTAACCAATGCATGAATAAATAGCCTAACACAAATACAATTATCAAAGCCACAAAAACTTGAACCGCAAAAACTTTACTCTTTAAATATTCTTTTAAACTCATAGTATTCGATTTACTGCAAAGATATAAAAATTGTAAAGGTAATTCGTTTGAAAAAAAATGATATTTTTGTTAATTATTAGGAGCTATTTCCTGCCATCATTCCAATCCACGCAAAAAAGCGTGGGATTTTCCCTTCT